>NZ_JAHCZC010000087.1:0-6550 GCF_018501135.1 Campylobacter sp. 2018MI13
AATTAATAGAGTTATCATAAAAACTTTTTTAGAATTTACAAGAAGAAAATTAATTATTTTATTCATTTAAGCTTTTCAAATAAGCCATTAATTCCACTCTGTTTTATAATATCTAAAAACTGAGCTCTATAACTAGCTATTAAACTTGTATTTAAAATATCAATATCATATAACTTACATTCGTTATTGATAATTCTAAACTTAAATATCATTTCTTTAACTTGTTCTTCATACTCAACTTTCATATTTGCCTGACATCTTTTATCATCTATATTAGTGCTTGTTAATTCAAGGCTACTACCTTTAACCAAATCAATTTTAGATGAAAAATCTTTTTTAAGTCTTTCTATAAAAATATTTTGAAATTCTGCTAATTTTTCAGCGCTTAACTCATTAGCGTTTTTTGAAAGAACTAATTTTGTCATTAATTCAATATCTAAATCATCTTTTAATAAATTAAATAAATCTTGTGATTTATCGTTGCTATCACCCTTAAAGATATCTTGTATTTTTGCAACATCTAAAACAATATCATCTTTAAAAGTATCAATTTTGTAAGCATATAAACTTGCTAAGCTTAAAGCTATTATTAATAATTTTTTCATTCTAATTCCTTTCGGTTTTTTTCATAAAAATCCCTTATTGTTACATAAGGATTTATACTTTTATAAGCTTCATTAATTAAAGCAGAATTACTACTTGTTTTATCAATCAGCCCAAAAGCAGAAACGCTAATACTAGCATTATTAGTTAAATAAAAACTAGGCTTTAAAGCATAATCAAACGGCAAAGCTAAAGCATCTCTTACATTTGCAGGCCCTAAAAATGGTAAAACAATATGCTCTCCTGGTGGAACACCCCATCTAGCAAGCATCAAGCCAAAATCACTTTCTTTTTCATATTTAAAAGGTCTTAAAATACCACCTAAACCCAATGTGGTATTACCTAAAAATGCTCCTAATTCAGCAGTTCCTGATTTAAATTCTCCACTCAAGTATAAAGTAATAAATCTAAGCGGAGACCCTAAATTGTGGAAAAAATTATTAACACCTTTTTTAACTATTGGAGGAGTGATAGTATTGTAAATATTGCTAAGTGGTCTTAAACTCATATTATAAACTGCATAATTAAAACTAGTAACAGCTTTATTGTAATTATAAAATTTATCTACCCTTTCTACTTGATTAAATTCTGCTTCAAAATCATCAATTTCGTTCGCAACTACTAGTGTAATCAAAGAAAGAATAAAAAATATTTTTTTTATCACAAAATTACTCCATAGTTAGTATTTTTGGCAAATAATAACAAAAAAATAGTAAGAACAAACTATGAAAATTAATCTAGAAATTGAATTTATTTTAAATGATAATGTAAAAATTACAAAAAAACATATATTGCTTTTACAACAAATTAAAACAGACAAAAGCATTAGCAAAGCTGCTAAGAATTTGAATATTTCTTATAAAAATGCTTGGGATAGTCTTGATGAAATAAGCAAAGCTAGTGAGTATAATTTATTTTCAAATACTTCAAGAAAAGAAGGAAGTAAATTAAGTGCTTTTAGTGAAGATATATTAAAAAAATATGAAGAGTTTTGCAAATTTAAAGCCAAACTCAATGATGATTTTACCTATAAACTATCAGCTCAAAATAAAATTAAGGCTAAAATAGTTGAGATTAAAAATGAGAAAAATTATATAAATCTAACTTGCAAATGCGGTGATGACTTAATAAAAGCAAATATTTCAGTAGCTGCTCTTACTGAATTAAATCTAAAATTATTTGATGAAGTTATATTAATAACAAAAATTAATTTTATAGAATTAGAAAATAATAAAGAAAATAGCTTTAATGCAATTATTCAAAATATAGATATTAAAGATGAGCTAATTTATTTTACATTAAATTTCAATAATCAAATCATCAAAGCAATTGGTAAAAAAAATAAATTATGTAAAAATTACTCAATAAATGATGTAATTCAATTTCAAATTCCCGCTAAAAAAATCATAGTATCTTTATAACTTGTTACGAAATGTAACAATTTTTAATTTAATTTATAAAAATGTTACATTTTAGATAAGATTTAAATAAAATTATGTTAAAAACTTACTCAAAATCATAATTTTAAGGATAATTATGTTGGATATAACGCTTATTTTATTGGCTGCAGGTAATTCTACTAGGTTTAATTTACCTTGTAAAAAGCAAAATTTATATATAAATAAATCCCCATTATGGCTATATTTAGCAAAAGAATTTGAGAAATTATATAAGTTTTCAAAAATAATAATTGTTTGTGATGAGCCTTGTTTTTATGAAGTTAAAGAGCCAAATTATATTTATGTTAAAGGCGGTAAAGAAAGATTTGAAAGTATTGAAAATGCTTTAGAAAAAATAAATTCTCAATATGTTTTAATTACTGATGTAGCAAGAGCTTTTATTAATCCTAATGTATTAAACGAACTTATATTAAATGCTAAAAATTATGATTGCGTTTTTCCAGCTATTAAAATTGTTGATACAATTTATAATGAAGAAAAACAATGCTATTTAAATAGAAATGAACTAAGATTAGTTCAAACCCCACAACTTAGCAAAAGCTCTGCTTTAAAATCTGCGAATTTAAAAAATTTTACAGATGAAAGCTCGGCAATATTAGCAAATAACGGAACAATAAAAGCTATAAATGGAGATGAATTAAGCTTTAAAATAACTACAAAAAATGACTTGCAAAAATTAAAATTACTCAATCTAGCAAAGCCAAGTAAAGATATTTTTGTTGGATATGGATACGATGTTCATGAGTTTTGCCACTCTAATGTAGGGCATAAATTAGATGAAGATAATAAAAATGAAGAATTAATCTTAGCAGGTGTAAGACTAGGAAAAGAATATGCTCTAAAAGCACACTCTGATGGAGATGTATTAGCTCACGCATTTACTGATGCTTTATTTGGAGCTTGTGGCTTAGAAGATATTGGAGCTGCTTTTAGCCCTGATGATGATAATTATCATAACGCAAATTCTATGCAACTATTAAAACTTGCTTATGATAAATGCAAATCTTATGGATACGAGCTAATTAATGCTGATATTACAATATGTGCTGAAAAACCAAAACTCTTAAAATATAAACAAGAAATGCTAAAAAATTTAATCACTACCCTAAAAACAAGCAATATTAATATAAAAGCTACTACAACAGAAAAACTAGGTTTTGTTGGGCGATGCGAAGGTATAAGCGTAAGCGTAGTTGTTAATATGAAATTATTTGATTGGAGCGAGTATGAGAATATTAATAGTTGAAAATGAGATTTACTTAGCTCAAAGTATGGCTTTAAAGCTAAATGATGCTGGATATATTTGTGAAGTTGCAAATGATTTTAAAGATATAAAAAACAAATATTATGATGTTATTTTGCTATCTACTAATATAGATAATTTTTTAAAAGTTATTCAAAATCATAAAAATAGCGTTATATTATTGTTAGTTTCTTATGTGAGTAGTGATACAGTTAGTATGCCTATTGAAGCTGGAGCGTATGATTACATACAAAAACCTTTTATGATAGAAGAACTTATTAGAAAAATAAACTATTTTTATGGCTACAACAAGCTAAAAGCTCAAAATACCGCATTAAGTAGCTATATAAAATCAGTTATTGATTCAAAATTTCATACAGCAAAAAGATTAGTATTTCCAACACTAATAAAAACAAATAAGCAAATCTTAGCAGATAGCTATGTTTTTAATTATGTATTCTCTCATAATGTAAATATTCATTTTACTGATTTAAGTAGCTCATTTAATCTAAATAATTTATTAGTAGGAGATAGAGATATTAGATATTTTACAAATTTTCAAGTTTTAAAAGGCTCTAAATTAGAGCAAATTATCAAGCTTAGTAAAGGGCAAAATTTTATATTTCACACTAATGGAAATGCCGATATTGAAGGCTTTAACATAATTGAGCTAGAAGACAATTCAAATACACTAGCATTAGGAGAAATTCTAACAATTGATGATTACATAAAAAATATGATAATTAATTGGCAAAAAAGCTATTCTGATACAGAACTTAGTAAAAAATTAGGATTAAGCAGAAAATCACTTTGGGAAAAAAGGAGAAAATATGGAATCAATAAAAAATAAAATAAAAGAAATAAAAATTACTGAAAAAGAATTAAGTATATTAAGTTTAATTGAAATTAATTCTTTTAATACCAATGGATATTTACCAAATAAAGAAGAAGTTTTTAAAGAATTTAATTCCGCCACAATTGATAAAAATATATCAGCCTGTACTTTGGCTTTTTCTCCTAATTACGAATTAAATAATGATATTAAAAACTATCAATGCAACAATGAAGTTGCTTTAATATTAAATGATAAAAAAGTAGGAAAAATCACTCAAGCAACTACTTTTGATAATGATAAAGCATATACAAATATATTTAGTGCAAATACTTGCAAATTAGATAAAGAATTAAATCCTTGCATAGCAGGAAAGGTTGAGATTTTTAATAATGAATTTAAAAAAGTAAAAACTGCTCTAAATAATAAAATCAAAAAAAATAATGCTAAGAAAATAACAGCCCTAATCCTAAATGCCGACCCAATTACAAGAGCACACGAAAGAATGCTAAGATGGACTATTGATAAGGCTGATTTAGTGATAATTTTCGTAGTTGAAGGATATGATACAAATTCTTTAAATTTTCAAGCAAAAAAAGAATGCTTTGAATACTATGCGAAAAACTTTTTACCACTTGAGAGAATTTTCCCTGTGTATTTAAAAAACATAGATTTATTTAGTCCTTACCTTGACCCAAATTACGAATGTTTATTGGCAAGTTCATTTGGTGCAAATAAGCTAGTAATAGGACAAAATCATCAAGGTTTAGGATTGTTTTATGATAATAATTTAGCTCATACAGCCATAGATGAATTATCTAAAAAAACAGGCTTAGAGCTAATAGTTTTACCTGAATTTGTATTTTGTAATAAATGCAATGTAATGGTAAGCACAAAATCATGCCCACACGGAGCTCATCATCACATAAAATATCGTTCATCAATGATTAGAGAAATGCTTCATTCAGGGCTAATCCCGCCAACCGTTTTAGTAAGAAAAGAAATATCAGCAAAGCTATTAGCACACTTACACCCTAATAGATTTAAAAATGTTCAAATGATTTATGATGGATTATTTCCAAGTAATGGTATTATAGAAAAACGAAGTGATGAAGACCTTTATAAAGAGCTAATTACTTTATATCAAACAAGTTATATGATTTAAGGAGATTTTATGAATAATTTTAATGAATTTTGTGAAAAAGTTCAAAGCGAAAAAGACTTTTTTAAACCACTTGCTTTTGCTTTAGGTGTTGGGTATTTCGGACAAAAAAGCAAAGAATTAATTTATATTGATTTTGCAAATGTAAATTATATGCAAAATTTCGGCACTTTTGCTGTATATTTTAAAGAATTAGCACTAAATAATTACAAAAATGAAAGTGAATTTTGTATCGAGCTTAAAGAAGAGCAAATCAAAAATATCTTAAAACATTTTGAATGCTTTGAAAACGATGGCAAAAGACACGAAAATATAATAAGTCTAAAAGCAGCTTTAAAAAATATAAAAAATGAAAGATTTTTTCTAGTTGCACTAAATAACGATGAAGCACCTAAAAGCATTGCTAGTGTTTATTTAAAACTACATTTATTATCAAGACAATTCGTAAAACCAAGAGAGATTAATCTAAATGGAGCTTTTGGGCTATTAAAAAATCTTGCTTGGAGCAATTCAAAACCTTATGAATTAGAATATTTAAGAGAATTTGAAGCTGAATTAAAATTTAGCAAAACTTATCCTGAAATTGATTTTGTAGATAAATTCCCAAGATATTTACAAACAATAATCCCAGCTGATAATACAAGGATTTTAGATACTTCTAAGGTTAGATTAGGAGCACATTTAGCTAATGGAACAACGATTATGCCAGGTGCAAGTTATGTGAATTTTAACGCAGGAACTCTAGGTTCAGTGATGTGTGAAGGTAGAATTTCAAGCTCTGCAATAGTAGGCGAAGGTAGTGATGTTGGCGGTGGTGCAAGTATTTTAGGAGTATTAAGCGGGACTGATGGCACACCAATTAGTGTTGGTAAAAGATGTTTATTAGGAGCAAATAGTGTTACAGGAATAGTTTTAGGAGATGATTGTATAATTGATGCAGGTATTGCAATTTTAGGTGGAAGCAAGGTTGAATTGTTATTATGTGATGGACTTAAGAATGCAAATCCTAATTTTAATTTTGATAAAAATGTTTATAAAGCTAAAGAATTATCAGGATTAAATGCCCTACACTTTAGACTAAACTCAACTAATGGAAAACTTCAAGTAGGCTTTAATAAAAAAGCAATTAAACTAAATAAAGATTTACATTAAAACTAAGAAATTACGAGAAATCGTAATTTCTAAATATCACTTAAAATATGTATTTTGTTAGTATTAAATATAAACTTATAAATCAATAAGAATACGCT
>NZ_JAHCZC010000088.1:0-6425 GCF_018501135.1 Campylobacter sp. 2018MI13
ACCCAATTATTATCAATAAAATTTGCTCTTTTTGCTAAGATGATTTTAGATATTTCATTGTTTGTTTTTTTGATAATTTTAATATCATTCATTGTAGATTTATCATAACTTTTTATATAGATATAATCATCTTGATATTTAAAAAATAAATCCATTTGTTCTTTGCTTAAATATCCGTATTTTAAAATATTGCTTTTATAGTTTTCTGCATAAGCAATATTTGTATAGTTTAAAAAAATTGCGATAAAACTTATTATTAAACTTATAAACATTATAGGTTTAACACTTGCGTTTTTGCTAAGCCCTAAAGAATAAAACGCTATAAATTCATTTTTTTTAATAAGAGATATTTTTGTAAAAATCATAGCAAGTATTAAAGCTATTGGCAATATATAATAAAAAGCTGTAAGCATTGTATATACAATATATAATAAGAATATATTGGTATTTAAATGCAGCTTTTTATAATTAATTAAAATATCTATAAATAAATAAAATCCTACAAAAGCAATAATAAAAATTAAACAATTTTTAAGATAAAGGCTAGCAAGATACCTAAAATAAAGTTTATTCAATTACTTCATCCTTCTTCTTGCAAGTCCTAAATTCTCATATAAATCTATTTCTCTTTTGTAACTTGGATATTTTTTACCCAATTCGTGATTTAAAAAAGCAATTAATTTTGCTTCAGCACATTTGTTAGCACAAACAACACTAATAAATCCTAATTTTTTTTTAGCATCTTCACTTAAAGTTGTAAGACTTGTTCTATTTTCAAGACTTTGACTTTGTAAAAACGCTAAAACTACTTTATTTAAAGCAGCTGGAGTTTTTGCACTCTTTGCTGCTTTTATCAAATCATCTAAAGCATTTACTTTCTTGACTACTTCTTGCTTTTCTTGTGTAAGAATTTGATTTTCTTTATTTTTTGAGCTCTTGATTATAAAATAAAAAACTAGAGCAATAATTACTAAAAAAGCTACTACACCGACAATTATAAATACATTATCTCTCATAAAAGTTCTGCTTCCTTTTTATTTTTACTTGCAACAATCGCTAATAACGCCATAACTCCTACGCTAATGTAAGCATAAATAGGCACGCTAGCAGCTTCTCCTGCAGCATATGAGTGCATACCTGTTAAAAAGTAATTCACTCCAAAATAAGTCATAATAATACTCAAATATGCAAACATAGAGCATACTGCAAATGTAAATTGATTATTTATTCCTTTAATCATTCTAATGTGTAAAACTGCAGCATAAACTAAAATAGATACTAAAGCCCAAGTTTCTTTACTATCCCAGCCCCAATATCTTCCCCAAGATTCATTAGCCCAAACACCACCTAAGAAATTACCTAAAGTAAGCAATGATAAGCCTAAAATCATAGCCATTTCGTTAATCATTGTAGCTTCTTTTATATTTGATTTTATTCTTTCATTTAGCTTTTTATTTTTTCCTAACATAATAAATAAAACTAATACAAAAATTCCAAGTAAAGCACATAGACCTAAAAATCCATAACTAGCAGTTATGATACTAACATGAATTGTTAGCCAATAACTTTGTAAAACAGGTGCGAGATTGCCTATTTGTGGGTCAATTGAACTAAGATGAGCTACCATTAAAACAATAGCTGCAAGAATTGATGTAAGTGATAATGAAATAGGACTTTTTTTAGAAAATACAATACCACTTAAGCTTAATGCCCAAGAAATATACAATAAACTTTCATAAGAATTTGACCAAGGTGCATGACCACTTAAATATCCCCTAATAGCAAGTGCAATTGTATGAACTATGAAAACTAAAATATTTAGATAATAAACTATTTTAAAGGCAGTTTTTAGACTTGTTTTACCACTAATCATTCTTGAAAATACTAAAATTAATAGCACCAAACCACCTAATAAATAAACAGGGCTTAATTTTGTAAAAATCCCTACCTTATCAAAAGCGATTTCTAATTTAAATTTTGCTTCATCAATATTAGTTCCTTGACTTGCCTTAATCTCATTTAAAATCTTTGAGCTTAAAGCATAATTATTGTCTTTATTTGCATTTATTAATGATAAAAAATAAGCTTTTAAATCAGGTTTGCTAGTTTCTAAGACATTTAAAGCTTTACCATCTTCAAAACTAGCTCTTACATAACCACCTAAAGAAGCGTAATATAAAAGATTTAAACGCTCATCAACTTTTAATAATTCTTTTTCATAAGTTCCACGCTTGTTTGGATTGGTTCTTAAAGCTTTATCTACTTCATCTTTTAAAGCATATACATTATTTGGAAAAAAATCATAAAAACTAGCATATTTACCCTTGCCAAGATTTAAAAAATCTCTTATTTCTTGATTGCTTAGATAAATAAATTTTTCTTTAGAAAAGTCTTTAAAATCACTCATAATCCATATTAAAAGCTCTGTTGCATCTTTGCCTTGATAAGTGCTTGTTTTATGAATTTTATTTACTAAATCAAGTGCTAATGAGCCAAATGGAGCTATTCTTCCATTGTCTTTTTGAACTGGTAAAACGCTTAATTCTTTTACATGCTCTTCTAGGCTAACTGGGGCTAGATTTTTATTAGCATTATCTATAGCTTCATTAATGTCATCAGAATGTAAAAGCGGAGTTAAAGCACTAAGTAAAAGCACTAATGAACTCATTTTTGCTAAGCGTTTTGTTAAAATCATAAAGCGTGAGTTTTTGTAAATCAAGTTTAAAAATAATCCTATACCTAATAATAAATATCCAATATAAGTTGGTATTTTGCCTGGGTCTTGATTTACACTTAAAATAGTTCCTAGCTCATCTTTATCGTATGAGCTTTGATAAAATCTATAACCTTTATGGTCTAATACATTATTCATATAAATCTTATAATCCTTACTTTCATCATCATTGATTCTAATATAACTTGCATAAGATTTCGGAGAATTTGAAGCCATATAACGCTCTAATTCAAATTTGTTTAAAGTAAAGCTAAATGGTAATTCAAGTAATTTAGCAGTATAAGATATGCTAAAAGTTTGATTTGCTAGAGTGATTTTTTGCCCTTCTCCTTCAAATAAATATGCGTATAAACTATCATTATCATAAGTTACTTTTACTAAATAAGCATTTGGATACTCGCTATCTTTGCTATCTTCGTAGTATTTAACGCCATTTTTGTAAAATTTATCAAATCCAATTTTGTAATTTTCAAATGAAATTACCATTCCATCATCAAGGCTAAATTCATTATCAGCTAATAATTTTATATTTTTCTTATTTTTAACATCAAATATTTCTAAATCAAAATTCGCTTTAATTTTGTTTTCGTTAAATTCTAAAAGCTTAGCATTCATTGAAATAGCTTTTTTATTTGCTATTACAACTTCTCCTAATACAACAAATCTACCTTCATCAAGGGCTAATGCACTTGAGCCTTGCTCTCCTGAAACATTTAATAACACAAAAGGTTTTCCACCTATTTCTTCTTTATAAGCTGGTTTTGCGTGTAAAATAACTTTTTCTAATTTTAAATTAGCTATTTTGCCATCTAAATCTAAGTTAATATCTACATCATTATGACCTATTACGCTTATATATTTAAACTCATCGCTTGAATAGTATTTATTATCTTTCATAGCAGAAATACTAAAAAATGCTTCTCTTGAGCTTACTATATTTGAAGTTTCATTTTCTCTTATATGAATATATCCTTCAAATCCATAATACCTAGTAAGTGCCGAGCCAAGTAGCATAAATAAAAAACTAAGATGGAATATAAAAAGCGGTAATTTTTCATACATTTTATATCTAAATATTGCAAAAAATAAATTAATTCCTAGCAATACCTGAATAGCAGCAAACCACCAGCTAGCATATATTAAAGCCCAAGCTGTAGGAGTTCCATATTTGCTTTCTATAAAAGTTGCTAAACCACTAGCAAAAGCAAACAACAAAAACAAAATTATGCTTAATTTCATACTTGATATCATCTTATACATTGTTATTCCTTGTGATTGTTAAAGATAAATTTTAACTAAAAAAAATTAGCTAAATTTAAACAAAAGCAATAAATAATAATTTTTATTATTTAGATTAAATTATTATCTATTACTTTTAAAGAAATAGGAATTTAAAATTCCTATTTCAAAATATTATTTAATTTCTCCCATATGTGGCTTTAACATAAACTCAGGGCTTAAAATCTTATCAAGCTTTTCTTTATCCATTAATTTACGCTCTAAAACTAAATCATAAACTCTTGCACCCGTTTGCAATGCAACTTTTGCAATACTTGCACTATTTTCATAACCTATATAAGGATTTAGTGCAGTTACAATTCCTATACTATTCATCACAAAATCTTCGCATATTTGTTTATTTGCTGTGATACCATCTATACATTTATCAGCTAAAGTCTTCATAGAACGCTCAAGCATACAAATACTATTTAATAAACTATATGCTGCAAGTGGTTCAAATACATTTAATTGTAATTGTCCACCTTCACAAGCTAAAGTAACACTAACATCAGCACCAATTACATAATAACACACTTGATTTACCACTTCAGGGATAACTGGATTTACCTTACCTGGCATAATTGATGAGCCTGGTTGCATTTTTGGTAAGTTAATTTCATTTAAACCACATTTTGGACCACTAGAAAGTAATCTTAAATCATTGCAAACTTTACTTAATTTTGTTGCAACTCTTTTTAAAACTCCACTAATTTGAACGAAAGCTCCTGTATCTTGTGTAGCTTCTATTAAATCATCTGCTATTACAAAATTTGCACCTGTTATATATTGAAGGTGTTTTGCAACGATTGGTGGATAATCAGGATGAGAATTAATTCCTGTTCCAATAGCAGTTGCACCCAAGTTAATTTCTAAAATTAAGCTTCTTGCTTCGCTAACTCTTTGTATATCTTCGCCAAGCATTACAGCAAAAGTTTTAAATTCTCTTCCTAAAGTCATCGGAACTGCGTCTTGAAGCTGGGTTCTTCCCATTTTTATAATATCTTTAAACTCAATTGCTTTTCTTTCATAAGCTGCTTTTAAATAATTCATAGCTTTCATTAAATCACTTAAATAATCATATAAAGCAACTCTTAAAGATGTTGGATAAGCATCATTTGTGCTTTGAGATAAATTCACATGGTCATTTGGATGGCAATACTCATACTCACCTTTTTTATGCCCTAATTTTTCTAAAGCAATATTTGCTATAACTTCATTTGCATTCATATTTGTAGAAGTTCCTGCACCACCTTGTATCATATCTACAACGAATTGGTCTTTATATTTTCCAGCTATTAATTCATCACAAGCAAAACAAATAGCGTTTTTAATCTCTTCATTAATTAAGCCTAATTCATAATTAGCTAAAGCTGCTGCTTTTTTTACTTTCGCAAAAGATATAATTAGTCTTGGAAAGTCCTTTAAACGCTTTCCTGAAATGTCAAAATTTTGCACTGCTCTTAAGGTCTGAACTCCATAATAAATATCATCAGCAATTTCAAGTTCGCCTAAAAAATCGTGTTCTAATCTCATTTAATCTCCTTTAAAAAATTTCGGTTAGGATAGCATTTTTTAATCAATAAAAAGGACAATTATGTTTGAATGGATTTTCACTTCAGAAGGCATATTATCTTTCGTAACTTTAGTATTACTTGAGATAGTTTTAGGAATAGATAATATTATTTTTCTTACTATTTTAGTAAGTAAATTACCAAAACACCTTCAAAATAAAGGCCGTATTTTAGGACTTGGTTTTGCTATGCTAACTCGTATAGCACTTTTATTTAGTATCTTTTGGCTTGTTAAACTTACAAAACCTTTATTTAATATCTTAGGTCAAGATTTTAGCGGTAGAGATATTGTCTTAATTGGTGGGGGAATATTTTTAATAATTAAATCAATTAAAGAACTAATATCAATGCAAAAAAACGAGCATAGTGATAATAGTAATTTTAAGGCTAGCTCAAATTTCTTTGTTGTAATAATTGAAATTGCTTTAATTGATATAATTTTTTCTTTAGATAGTGTAATTACTGCAGTAGGAATTGCTGATGAGCTTAGCATTATGATATTAGCTGTAATAATTGCTATGATGTTTATGATGATTGCTAGTAAATGGATTGGAGATTTAGTAGAAAAATTCCAAGAATTAAAAACTCTAGCTTTAACATTTTTAGTCTTAGTTGGTGGTGTTTTAATAGTTGAAGGTTTAAATATTCATATAAATAAAGCATATATTTATACTGCTTTAGCATTTAGTATAGTAAATACAACCCTAAATATCTTGCAAAAAAAGGCTAAAGATGAAAAATAATTTTACTGAATTTGTTTTAAAGCATTTTGGAATATTTTTATATTTTACACTAAGCAATATTTTTTGCTTAGTATTGTTTTCTAATAAGATTATAAA
>NZ_JAHCZC010000089.1:0-6399 GCF_018501135.1 Campylobacter sp. 2018MI13
ACTTATAACATATATATTTTTTATGAAACTTTACAAAATATATAATATAACTCCTATAATTGAGTATTTTTATGATTTTGAATATGCTTTAAGGTTTTAGCTAGTGTTAAAATAAAGTTAAAAAAAATATACTTTATAAAATTCCTTGAAATTCTAATACAACGCAGTTTTAAGTTAATTTCTAAAACAAATCAAATTCTAAAAACACCTTTAATTATAACTTAAAGTATAGTTAAATTATATGATTTTTAATGAGTATTAAAATTAAAATGAATAATTTTATAAAGAAACTAATAAGATACTAAATGATTTAAAATATACGCATTTGTAAATAATACTAGCAACAAAATCAGTATTCACTTACAAAATTAAGCATAATAATATTTTTGCTTATGTGTTATCAATGAGATTTCGTATATTTTAAATTAGATTATTATAATTTGTAATTTTTATAAGAAATAAGAATGTTTGATAAAATTAATCTAAAAGCAGTCTTTAAAGACTGCTAACATTATTTATAGTTTTTGATTGATTCTTCAAGTATTTTTGTAGCTTCAGCTATGCCTTTAAAATCTTGAACTTTTACCCATTTACCTTTTTCTAATGCTTTGTATGTTTCAAAAAAGTTTTTGATTTTTGCAAGTGTGTGCGGTGCTAGGTCCTCTAAAGATTTGATATTATCATAGCTTGGGTCAATCTTGCTAACAGGAACTGCAAGTAATTTTTCATCCATACCGCTTTCATCTTCCATAATTAAAACACCAATTAAACGGCAAGGAATAACAGCACCTGCTTGAACTGGGTATTCATTTAATACAAGCACATCAACAGGATCACCATCAGCTGCAAGTGTATTTGGCACGAAACCATAATTTGCTGGGTAAAACATAGCCGAATACATAACTCTATCAACCATGATTGCCCCACTATCTTTATCTAGCTCATATTTAATATTTGAGCCATAAGGAATTTCTATAACTGCATTTAATTTCTCTGCATTTCCACTTTTAATTTTTGTAATATCCATTTTTTTTCTCCTTGATTAGATTTTTTTCTTAATTTCTTCACTCATATTTGCAACAATTTCTTCAATTGTGCGTTCGCCGTTGATTTGTATATGTAGATTTTTTGCTTTATAAAAATTTAAAATATCAGCTAAAGGCTCGGTATATACTTTCATACGATTATTAAATACTTCTTCATTATCATCAGCACCCCTAGCACGACCTAAAACTCTATCTTTTGCTACTTGTTCGCTTACAAATACTTCAATAACAGCACTAAGATTTACTTCGTTTGATTTAGCTAATTCGCTATCAAGTGCGTGCATTTGTTCAACGCTTCTTGGGTAACCATCTATTAATATAACATCACTTGGAGCTTTTTTAAGTGCGCTCATAATTGTATTTACAACTATTTGTAAAGGCACTAGATTTCCTTTTGAGATAAGCTCATTTATTTGTTTTCCTAATTCGCTTCCACTTGCAACTTCAGCTCTTAATAAATCGCCTGTTGAATAGTGTGTGTAGTTTTCGTTTTTAGCAATTATGCTAGCATCAGTAGTTTTACCGCTACCAGGTGCTCCTATAATTAAAAATAATTTTTTCATAGTGTTTCCTTTCATAAAATTAAATATCTAAAATTACTTTAGTTGCTACTGCAATTTGGTATAAAATCTGAGTTATTACACCGGTTACTTGAAGGTTGTAAGTTTCAATTTTAGGTAATACTAATACTGAATCTCCTTCATAGACTTTAGCATTTTTATCACTGCTAAAAGTTCCTAAGCTTATTTTATCTGCTTTTCCATTAGCGTGTATTAATAAAATTCTTTTTTTATCAGCTCTAGTATTTAAATCCCCAGCCATTTTAATATAATCTTTTATTTTTAATCTATCTTGATGAATAAATGCACCAGGAAGAGCAACTTCTCCTTGAATTACAACTAAATTATTTTTGCTAGGTATATTAATAATATCATCATTTTCAAGAACAATTGAAGAATATAATTTTTCATCATCAATTACGATTTGCCCTTTAGGCTCAATTGCTCTAGCTCTTTCAATAAACTTTAAAATATTAGTTCCCCAATTATCTCTAATTTTTGCTTCTTCTGAAGTAGCTGAAGTTGTGGTTAGCGCTAAGGTTTCTAACTCTTTTAGTTGGGCTTCAATTAATTTTTTTTGAAGAGCTGCTACGCTTTTTCTATACACTTGCACTGCTTGTTTATTAGATAAATCATTCATATTTAATAAACTAAGAGCTTCTTGTAATGTAGTTCCTTTATCTAAAACTAATGAATGTAAGCTATTGTGTTCGCCTTCAATTTTTATGTTTATTTTATCTGCTGTGTAATCTGGTCTAAATTCCACTTCATCGGCATTATTAATATATACATTTTCAAATTCACTTTTTTTATAAGCATTTATACGGAGTTTGTTATTTTCATCATAACTTTTTATGATTGCATTTGTTGCAGTTGGTTTTGCATTAGATAAAATAGCTAAATCATTTAATGTTTTTAAATTCTCTCCTAATTCAAATCTATAAGGCTTTAATACATCACCACTAGCACTTGCATAGCCATTGATTTGTTTTACTAAAATTACATCACCATTTTTAAACATAGAATAATCTAATTTGCCATTTAATAAAAAATCATACAAGTCTATTTGTTTGATTAGTTGATTATTTCTTAGAATTTGAATATTTCTAAAGCTTCCATATTCAAGATTTATTCCACCTGCTTTATCAATGTATTGAATTAAAGAATCCGAGCTAAGCCCTTCATAAAGCCCTGGTTTATTTACATTTCCCGTAACAAATACTGAAATATTTTGGTAAGTATCCATATCTGCGTATGAATATACATTTGATTTATAAGTATTTCTTACTTTATTTTGAATAATATTTACTAAATCTTTATTGCTAACTCCTAACAAATGAATAACTCCAACTTGTGGAATAAATATATTTCCTTGAGAATCAACGCTTGATTTTTGTTGTAATTCTACTGCACCCCAAAGCTTAATATTTATTATATCTCCTATTGCGATTTTATAATCTGGATTATAAATATGTTTGCTAAATTGCTTAAAATTACCTGAGAATAGGTGTGCTCCAAATGTTTTATTATTCACTTGTTGTGATATTTCTTCTTGAGTATTATTTACTGCTATATTTGCTACATCAACTGCAAATGCTAATATTGAAAATACTAATATATAAAATATTTTTTTCATTAATATCTATGCTCCTCTATTATTGAATATGTAAATTTAATAATTCCAAAAACTAATGTTAATATAAAAAATACTGAGAATACATCATAAATTACATTTGGATATATTGCAATTTCTGATAAAACCGGCGAAGAAATTATAATAACTTGTTTTAACTTTTTATTAGCTTCTAGTCTTGATTTTTCATAAGATGCTAGGGCTAATTTATAAGCATCTTCAGCGAATTTTAATTTAAAACTAAGATTGCTAAAATCAATTGCTAAATAATTTAATTTGTCATTTTTATCTTTTGAAGTTAATTTATTAGCTTCTTTTTTTAATTGAGATTTTAGTGCTTCTAATTCTGATTTTAATGCTTTTACTTGCGGAGTATTTGAGTTTAAGTAACTATTTAATGTGGCAAGTTCTACTTCTTTTGCTATTATTTTTTCTTCTATTTGTGTTTTTATAGCTGATTGGGTTTTTGCTTGACTTACAGGGTCTAGCATAGAATTTGTATTTTGAAATTTATTTATTTCATCTTGGGCTTTACTTAGCTCTAAACTAGCTTTTTCTAATTCTTCTTTTGCAAAACTCATTTGTTCTCTTGCGATTTTATGTGATATTTCGTTTATGAAATTTTCACTTTCCTTAAGTATCGTATCGGCTATTTTTTTAGAATCTTCTGGAGAAAATGCGTTAATTTTAATACTTAAAAGTCCGGTAATATCATCATAAACTACCTTTATTCTACTTTGATAATATTTTAAAAAATCTTCTTTTACATCAAGATTTTTCAAAAATAATTCATAATCAATTTTTCCTTCATACATAGCCTTGATATTTATATCTTTTTGCAAAATTGCTAGCATATCGTATGAGTTTATATATTCTTTAAGATACATTAAATCTTCTTTAGATGAACTTGTAAGTCCTATTATTGGTATTAGGCTAGATGTATCTGTAGTAGTGCTTGTAGATTTTACTCCAATTATTGCTGTGCTTTCATATCTTGAACTTGCTATAAAAGCAAAATAAATCAGTGAAATTAAGCTTAAAACTATGATAATTTTAAAGCTTGTTATAAATTTTATAATCTTTTTTTTCATTAGCAACTTTCTTTATATTTATTAATTCCTTCATCTATATCATCATAGATTGCGGCTATTCCATTGTCTAAAAAAACTATTTTATCACACCAAGTTTTTATTTCGTTAATATCGTGTGAAACCATAATTACCTTTGATTTTGATAATTTTTCCTCATATACTTTTCTACTTTTTTCTCTAAAAGATGGATCGCCAACTGCTCCTGCTTCATCTATTAGATAATAATCAAAATCAAAAGCCATACTAAGACCAAATGAAATTCTACTTCTCATACCTGATGAATAGCTTCTAATAGGCTCATCAAAATAATCTCCAAGTTCAGCAAATTCTTTTACATATTCTATTTTTTCTTTTAAAGCTTCTCCACTATATCCGTAGATTCTAGCTATGAATTTGATATTATCTCTAGCACTCAAGCTTCCTTGAAATCCACCTGCAAATCCAACAGGCCAAGAAATACTCTTATCAATTATTACTTTACCACGATTAGGAATATCAAGTCCACCTAAAATTCTTAGCATTGTAGATTTTCCTGCACCATTTTTTCCCATTAGACCGATTGAACAATTATCAGGAAAAGTAAAATTTAAATCCTTAAAAATATAATGCTTTTTTTTATTGTTTAATACAAAGTATTTTGTGATATTTTCAAGTCTAATCATGCAGTGCCAAGCTCCACTCTTTTTTTATAATATAAGCCAAGACTAAAAAATAATAAAACTAAAGTGCAAATTAAAGGGTATTCAATATTAATTTGAGTTACTATAGGGTAGGTTTCAAAATAATTTTCTTTAAAAAGTTCAATTATATGCAAGATTGGGTTATAAGCTAGAATATCTATCATTTGGTTTGGGACTATCCATAAAGGAAACATAATAGCAGAACCAAAATACATCATAGTAAGTGCATAACCTATAATATTTTTTATAACATCTCTACCATAAAAAACAACAGCTAGTAAAAGCCCTAAAGCAAATGCAATAATAACTAGCCAAATAAACATTAAAAGACTATAAACAATATTAAATGGGATAATATTATAGTTTATAAAAAATCCCGTTGTAATCATTAAAATACAAAAAATAATAAAATATAAAATACCTTCTAGTAAGGCTCTAGCTAAAAATACATGAATAGGGCGAACGGGTTTATAAGTAAATAAACTTTTATTAGCTTCAATTCCATTCATTATAAAATTAACAATATTTCTAAACATAAAAAACGGAACCATACCTGTTATTAAAAATAAGCTAAAAGGAACTTGTGGTAATAATCTATTTCTAATTAAAGTAAAAATTACTAGCATAAACAAAACATGCATCATAGGTTCAAGTATAACCCATACATAACCTAAAGTTGGGTTTTTACCAAATCTAGTTTTAAGCTCTCTTAAAATAAGCGCGTTTATTATATGCCACATTTAATTTCCTATTTCAAATTCTTTGAAATTTAAGTAAAAATTTGCATTATATTGATTGTTTTTTAATAAATACCCTTGGAATTTCAAGTATAAATCATAATCGCTTACGAAATTATGAGCATTTTGCCAAAAGCTATCAAGGTCATTTTTATAGACTAAACCATCTATATTATAAATTGCATTACCCAATACTATAGTAGGGCAATTATGATAAAGTGCTTGCATTCCCACCGTGCTATTTATACATATACAGCCTTTAGCATTTTTTAAAAGATTTGGGATATTTCCACGATGAATATAAAACACCTTATCATTTATACCAAGTCTTTTGGTAAGTTCATTTATAATATTTGAATAATCAGTATATGCAATATCTAATGGGTGGTGTTTAAATATCAAAACATTATTATTCGCTCTATTTTTAGCAAATGATTTTATGGTTTTAACTATGAATTTTTTCATACCTTTGTCTTTAAAATGCTTTTTTATTTGGCTATCGTTATGCACTTGAAGAACTGCTAAGAAATATTTTTTGGAATATTTTTTAGCTAGATTATCTACATTTTTTTCTAAAATTGAATATTTAGCCTTTCTATAAAAATGTCTAAACCATCTAAAAAGCTCCATTATATTTAGTGGTCTATGATAG
>NZ_JAHCZC010000008.1:0-34291 GCF_018501135.1 Campylobacter sp. 2018MI13
GCAGGAGCAGCAAATCATCTAAGTGAGATGACAGAACAACTAAACAAAAAGCTAAATGAATTTAGAACTTGATTTATTAGCTTAAAAATAAACTTATTATTAGGAATTAGTATGCTAGTTCCTAATATATAATTTATTAAAAAATCTTTTTTAATTCTTCTAAAGCCTTAAATCTGTGGCTAATTTTATTTTTTTCATCTTGACTAAGCTCTGCAAAAGTCTTACTTAATCCTAAAGGAATAAACATACTATCATAGCCAAAACCATTATTACCGCTTTCTATTTTACTAATCGTTCCATCACAAACGCCTTTTGCAAATTCTATCTTTGAATTAGTAATTAAGCATAAAACACAAACAAAACTAGCCTTACTAAAATCAACTCCAACTTTTGTTAATTCAAGGCGTAATTTTTCTCTATTTTTAGCATCTTTTTCATCACTAAAATCATTTGCGTATCTAGCAGAAAAAATACCTGGAGCATTATCTAAAGCCTCAACGCAAAGACCACTATCATCAGCTAATACTGCATAATTTTTCTTATCTTCTTCGCTTAATTTATCCCACAATGCTTTTGCTTTAATTTTTGCATTTTGTTTAAAACTATTTCCATTTTCAATAGGATTAAAATCACTCACAAAATCACTTGCTAAATAAAGCTCACAATTTGTTAATAATTCTTTAAATTCTTTTAATTTACCACTATTTGAACTCGCAATTATTATTTTCATTATCTATCCTTTATAATTTTTAGTATTATAAGTAATAAAAATACCAAAAGGACAAACCATTAAAGATTTAATAATTATTGGAGCTGGAGCAGCGGGATTATTTTTGGCTGCTAATTTAAAAAAAAATGCTTTAATTTTAGAGCAAAATAACGCCGTTGCTAAAAAACTTTTAATAAGTGGTGGTGGCAAATGCAATGTAACAAATGAAAATATCAATATTAAATCGTATTTATGCGATGATTATGATAAATTAAAGCAAAGTTTAGATGAGTTTAGCTATCAAGATAATCTTAATTTTTTTAAAGGAATTAAGTTTAATAAAATTAGAAATAAGCAGTTTTTTGCTCCTAATTCTTCATTAATCCTTGATAGATTATTAAGTCAAAATAAATCAAAAATTATGCTAAATACTAAAGTTTTAGGCTTAGAAAAGGCAAATAATTCTTATAAAATCATCACAAATAAAGGCGAGTTTTTAGCTAAAAATGTAGTAATTGCTACCGGTGGAATTTCTTTTGCTACTTTAGGAGTAAGCGATATTGCATTAAAAATTGCAAAAGAATTTCAAATAGGATTTAGCGAGTTTTTACCTGCTTTAGTGCCACTTACTTTACAAAAAGATGAGTTTTTTATGAAAAATCTTAGTGGAATTAGCATTGAAGTTTGCATTAATGATATTTTTAAAGGTTCTATGCTATTTACCCATAAAAGTATTAGTGGCCCTGTGGTTTTGAGTGCTTCATTGTTTTGGACTAAAGGCAAAATCAAAATTAATTTTTTAAATGATTTTAAAATAGATTTTAGTAGTTTAAAGCAAGCTAGCACACATTTATCTTTACCTAAAGCTTTTATTAAAGAATACTTAAACGCAAATAATTTAAGCGATAAAGCAATGAATAAATATAATTTAGAAGAAAAAGAGATTATAAATAAATTATATAATTATGAGTTCGCACCAGCAGGAAATCTAGGCTTTAATAAAGCAGAAGTTTGTAAAGGTGGAGTTAGCCTAAAAAGCCTAAATGAGCATTATGAAAGCTTAAAAAATAAAGGTTTATTTTTCATAGGTGAATGTTTAAATGTAGCAGGGATTTTAGGCGGATTTAATATACATTTTGCATTTGCTAGTGCAAAAAAATTAGCAAATTATTTAAACAAGGAGTTAAAAGATGATTGATTTATCAAATAATGAAAATACCTTAATAAAGCACGATTTTAAAAGCATTATGAATGATTATGATTTAATGTGTAAATACCCTTGCGATAGCGAGTATTTGCTAAAAGAAGAACTAGCCAAAAAGCATAATGTAAAATCAAATAACATAAGCTTAGGTTGTGGCTCAAGCGATATTATTTATAGAACAATTTGTGCTTTAAATGCAAGAGCAAAAAGCGAAAATAAAGAGCTTAATTTAATAGTTCCTATGCCAACATTTGATTTGGTTTTAAGCATTGCAAAAGCTTTAAAAATAAAAATTACTTATATTTATTTAAAAGATGATTTTATCCTAAATGTAAATGATATAAAACCATTAAGTAACTCATATAATTTAATTTACATTACCAATCCAAACAACCCAAGTGCAAAAGAGCTTAGCCAAAATGATTTAGAGTATTTATGCTCAATTTGTAAGGATAATACTTATATGATTTTAGATGAAGCTTATGCTGAATACAATACTAATTTTATAAGTATTAAAAAATGTCAAAAAAATATAATAATTACTAGAACCTTTTCTAAAATCTATGCTCTAGCAGGACTTAGAATAGGATATGCTATTGCTGAAAATGAATTGCTTTCTTTTATTGATGAGTTTATTTTAATAGACAATATCAATGCTTATGCTTTATTTTGTGCTATAAATGCTTTAAAAGATGAAGAATTTGTAAATAAAGCAAGAGCTATGACCTTAGAAAATAAGGCTAAATTAGAGCAGGTTTTAAATGAATTGGATATTTTTTATTTTAAATCTAATGCTAATTTTATTTTGCATAAAATAAAAAGCGAAAATTATCATAATTTTATGCTAGAAAACGGCGTTAAAGTAGGTAGAAAAATACATAATTATCCTTTATTTAACAGAATTAGCGTAGGAAATATTGAAGAATTAAATGTATTTTTTAAAGCCTTAAAATTAGCAAAAGAAAAAGATTTGGTGTAAAAATAAATTAAGAATTTAATTCTTAATTTATATCAAATAAAGAAGGTGTATAACCACTTAATTTTAAAAGCGAATAAGCTTTAGTGGTTGCTACTCTTCCTTTTGCACTTTTTTCTATGTAATTATTTGCTATCAAATAAGGCTCGATTACATCTTCAATAGTTCTTTCATCTTCGCTTAAAGCTGCTGCAATAGTATTTAAGCCCACTGCTTTTTTAGCCTTGCATAAAAACTCAAGATAATTTAAATCGCACTCATCAAGACCTAATTCATTTACACCTAAACTCTCAAGCGCTAATTTAGCTCTTTTTAAAGTGATTTTTGTTTCATTATTTACTATGGCAAAATCCCTAACTCTTTTAAGAAGTCTAAGGGCAATTCTTGGTGTGCTTCTGCATCTTTTAGCTATTTCTTTACTAGCGTCGTTATCGCAGGTAATATCAAGCTTTAAAGCAGCTTTGCTAATAATTAAGGCAAGTTCATCAGGGGTATAAAACTCTAGCCTACAATTAATCCCAAATCTATCCCTAAGCGGAGTTGAAATTCCACCGCTTTTAGTAGTAGCAGCAATTAAGCAAAACTTAGCTAAATCAATTTTAACGGTTTGAGCTGCAGGACCACTTCCTATTATAATATCAAGACGAAAGTCCTCCATCGCTGGATATAAAACTTCTTCAATAGCAGGGCTTAAGCGATGAATTTCATCAATAAATAATATATCTCCATCTTCAAGATTTGTAAGAATTGCAGCTAAATCTCCGCTTTTTTCTATCATAGGGGCTGCTGTTGTTTTAATATTTACTCCCATTTCATTTGCAATTATATTTGCTAAAGTGGTTTTTCCAAGACCTGCAGGGCCAAAAAATAAAGTATGATCAAGCGGAGCATTTCTTAACTTTGCTGATTTTATAAATACTTTTAAATTCTCTTTAGTTTTGTTTTGACCTACATATTCATCAAAAGTGCTTGGTCTTAGGCTAATTTCATATTTGCTATCATCTTTAAATTGTTCAATTTCAACTATTCTTTCCATTTTTTACCTTAAATAATGTTTGTAAATAATTTGTATAATCTTAGCAAAATATAAAAACGAGTGATTACATGAATAAAAATTTAGGACTTTTAGGGCAATTAGAATTAGAATTTGATTTTGATATCGTTGATGATTTTATGACCCATTTTAATATTTTTTGCGATTCTTTAGAGCCTGTTATTATCGCACTTGAAGATGAAGATAAATATAAAAATAAAGTAAATGAGCTTTTTAGAATGTTTCATAATATGAAAAGCGCTAGTGGTTTTTTAAAAATTAATCAATTCGTAAATATTTGTAAAATTGTTGAAGATGTCTTAGATGAAGCTAGAGATATGAGAGGTCCTGCTAGCGATGAATTAGTAGATTGGCTACTTTTTGTAACTGACCAATTTATGATATACAAAAGAGATTTTAACGATAATAATCCTTATCTATCAGCTTTAAATCCAAAAATTATTCACCTACCACAAAGGCTAAATAAATGAATGCTAAATATTTTATAACAGCTATTGTTTT
Source organism: Campylobacter sp. 2018MI13 (assembly GCF_018501135.1). Taxonomy (NCBI): domain Bacteria; kingdom Pseudomonadati; phylum Campylobacterota; class Epsilonproteobacteria; order Campylobacterales; family Campylobacteraceae; genus Campylobacter; species Campylobacter sp. 2018MI13. Next base: position 4,445 of record NZ_JAHCZC010000008.1, read on the forward strand.
ATTGGTTTTATGTTGTTTGCTTTATTTATTTAAACCTTTTTTATTAACTATTGCAATTGCTGTTTTAATGGCAGTTGCTACTGCAAATCTTCATCATAAAATATTCGTAAAAACAAAAAGAAAATATGTAGCTCCAATAGTTTTAACAACTATGATGTCTTTATTATTTTTTGCTCCACTTGCATACACTAGCTTTTCTTTAGCAAGTTCAATTAAAGACTTAGATATAGCTCAAATTCAAACAACAATTACAAAATTAAAATCAGCAGAATTTAATTTACCAAGCAATTTAGACTACATAGAGCCAAAAGTAAAAGAAGCTTTAAATGAAATAGATTTAAATAATGTAGGTAAAAATATATTAAATTATGCTTCAAATTTTACAAAATCAGGTGTTAAATTCTTTACTGAACTTATATTAATAATAATATTTTATTTCTTCGCAAATTATTATGGAGTAGAACTTGTAGGATTTTTTAGAAAACTTATGCCGCTTAAAAAAAGTGAATTTGAAAATGTATTAGGTGAAGTATCTAATGTAATGAGCGTTGTGTTTTATTCTGTAATTATTACTGCTGTTTTTGAAGGTTTATTATTTGCAGTATTTTTAATGTATTTTGGATATAACGGACTTTTAATGGGTATTTTATATGCAATATCTTCGCTAATTCCATTAATAGGCGGTGCTTTACTTTGGGTTCCTGTTAGTTTATATGAATACTCTCACGGCAATACAGCAAATGCTATAATAATTGCACTTTATTCAATTATTATGATTTCTATTATTGCAGATACTTTTGTAAAGCCATTAATAATTAGATGGATTAATGAAAAATTGTTAAAAACTCCAGCAAATGTAAATGAGCTTTTGATATTTTTTGCAATGATTGCTGGTATTTCTACATTTGGCTTTTGGGGAGTTATATTAGGGCCTGCTATTTTGGCTTTATTTTTATCAGTTGTAAAACTTTATGTATTAATTATAGAAAAGCATTAAATTATTATTTTTTTAATGCTTGGATTTAATCTAACTAAAGCTTCATAAACATTAGTATTAAAATAATTTGCGTATTTTAAAGCATCGTTAAATACGCAGATATTTTCTTTATTAGTATCTTCAATACTAAAGCTATCCATTGAGATTTTGCCTAAAACTTGTTCGTTATTTGCTAATTTAAATTCTTTTAAACCTTTATAATATAAAAGCCCATCTCCATATCCTAAATCATAATTAGCAACTTTTAAATCCTTATTAGATACAAAAATCTCATCATATCCAATACTATCTCCAGCACTAATAATTCTTGAGCTAATTTTTTCAGCCCAAAGACTTAAAACCGGCTTTAAATTAGCCTTTACATCGCAATACCCAAATTGTGCTAAGCCTACTCTAGCAGCCTTATCGTATTCATTTTCATCTAAAAATAAAGTGCTAGAATTTGCAGAGTGAAAAAACACTTCATCAGAATAATTATTCTTTATAAACTCGCACATTTTTATATAAAGTGGTTTTTGATTTTTAATATTATTTGGACTTGAATAATGAGTGAAAGCTGATACTAATTTCAGCTTTTTTTCTTTAATAACTTTTAGAGCTAATTCTAAATTGTTTTCACATATTCCACTTCTATGCATATTAGTATCAAGTTTTAAAGCGACTTTATCTTCATTATTTAAATAATCAAAATAACTCAAATCATTAATAGCTAAAATATAATTATCGCAAGCTTTATAATGCTTTGGAATTTGAGATAGTATTAATATATTTTTAAATTTATTTTGAATAATACTAGCTTCATTTATGTTTTTTACTGCGACATTTTTAATACCAAATTCTAAAGCCAAATCACTAATTATATTAATATCGTGCCCGTAAGCATTGTCCTTTAAAATAATGATTAATTTATCAATGCTACTAACTTTTTTTAAGCACTCATTTAAATTATAAAAATAATTTGCTTTATTAATTGTGATAAATGCCATTATTGCTCCGTTAAGATTGACATTTTTCCATTTACTAATTCAATATATAAAACTTTTTCACCATTAAAAGTATAACTTGAAGTAGCATAATTTTCATAAAAAGTAATCTTAAATATTTTTCTTTGCTCTAAATTAGGATAAGGAATTATATTTATATCTTTAAATTGTATTGTTTTATCCTGCTTTCTACTAAAAATTGCCTTTTTTTGCTCCTTGAAAGCAGATATTTTCGTGCCATCATATTTAATAAACTCATCACTATAATAACTAAGATATGTTTTATAATCATTATTAGTCCAAGCATTTTTCCAGTCAAATAAATTAGCCAATATTAAAGCAATTTCATCAGCATTTGTGCTAACAACGCCTTTTTCATTGATTAATACATATATTTTTTTATTATTTACAATGCCATTAAAATCTAACAAAACATCATTAGTCATTACAACACAACCCTTAGTCTTATAAGCATCATATCTTACATCGCCTTCAAGTGGAAAACCATGAATCCAAATTCCAGAGCCTGTTTTTTTACGAACTTTATCATATAAATTAGGATAGTTTAAAACAAAAGCATAAGGTCCATAATAATTATCAGGTGGAACCATTTTGTTTAAAACTTGATAAGCTCCAATAGGGGTTTTTAAGTCCCCTTCTCTTTCTTTATTACCCATAAGACCTGTTATTACACTTTGCTCGAATTTAGGTGTTAATTTGTTGTTTTTTTCTTCAAATAAAACTAATTTTTGTTTATCTTTATCAACTACTACCACCATAGCATCATCGCTATAGTATCCATATTTTAAATCAAGTCCTTGCAATTGAGTTTGCCAAAACTTAACATCACTAAGTCCAGCTTCAAGTTTATTTTCAACTGCACCTATGCCATCTTTTAAATAAATTTGTAATAAATTGTCTGAATATAAATAAATTGATAATAATAAAATTATGATTTTTTTCACTATTAGCTCCTATAAAAGTTAAGGACTAATTATAAAAAGTAATTTTAAAGCTAAGTTAATACCAAAAATGTTTTTTTGATTATTGCTTTCATTAAGAAAAATTTATTTATAATCCTTATCGTTTTTACTAAAAAGGAGAATTCAATGAAAAAGATATTATTAGCGTTAAGTTTAGGTGCAAGTTTATTTGCAAACAACATAGAAATAAGTGAGCCTTATGTTAAAATTACCCCACCAAATGCAAAAAATTCAGCTATTTTTATGAGTATTAAAAACAACTCAAATGAAGATATAAAATTAGTTGATGCTAAATGTGATTTTGCAAAAAATACAGAAATCCACACTCATATTCACGAAGATGGTATGATGAAAATGATTAGAATACAAGACGCAACAATCAAGGCAAATGATACTTTAGAACTAAAACCAAAAAGCTATCATATTATGCTAATGGATATTAAAGATAGCATTAAAGAAGATACTAAACTTAATTTAGAACTAAGCTTTAGTAATGGCGAAAAAGTTGAATTAAAAGACATTCCAGCAAAATCAATAATTCACGCTCATTAATGAAAAAATTAATATTTTTATTAGTAATAATTGCTATTTTTGCAAGTTTGTTTTATTTTTATCCAAATTCTAAAAAAAGGGAGTTAATCACTACATTAACTCCACTTAGTTGCGATTTAAATGTAAGTGAGTGTGAAGTAGATTATAAAGGTAAAAAAATCATATTTGATTTAAGTCCAAAACCGCTAAAAACCTTAGAAGAAACAAAAGTAATTATTAAAAATTTAGAAGATTTTCCCAAATTAAATGCAAGACTTTATGGGCTTAATATGTATATGGGAGATATTGTAGGAGAATTTGAAAAGATTGATAATGCTTATATTGCAGATATTGTTTTTAGTGCTTGTACTGAAAATACTATGAGATATAGACTAGAATTATTTAATGACAATAAAAGCCTTGATTTATCTATAGATTTTGATGTTAGGAGATAGTATGAAAAAACTAATTATTTTTATTTTTTTAGGATTAATCTTAACTGCTTGTTTTAATAATAAATATGATTTTAATTTAAAAGGAGCAGGTGATAAAACTTATACCCTTAAAGATTTTAAAGGAGATAATTTATTAATTTACTTTGGCTACACATTGTGTGCTGATATATGCCCTACTTCTTTAGCTATTGCCACTAAAGCTTTAAATGAATTAAATAGAAATGATATAAAAATATTATTTATTAGTCTTGACCCTAAAAGAGATACGGCAAATGATATAAATGAATATGTACAATATTTTTATAAAAACTCACTAGGACTTGTGCCTAGCGAAGATGAGCTTAAAAGAATTTCAAAAAACTATGGGGTAAAATATGAGTATATTTATCAAGATAGTGCTGCTGAATACACCGTAGCTCATAGCTCAAGTTTTTATATAATTGATAAAGATGGTAATTTCAAAGGAGAAATAAGCAATTTAACAAATGCGAATGTTAAGAAAAAAATTAGCGAATTTTTAGGTAATAATTAACTATTTACTTTTACAATTCGGTTTTTAAATATATAAAGGAGAAATAATGGCTACTAAAAAAACTAGCGAAAAAGAAACAAAGCAAACAGCTAAAAAAACTACTGCTAAAAAAGAAACGGCTAAAAAAGAAGTAAGTAAAAAAGAAACTTCTAAAGAAGTAGCGAAAAAACCAACTGCAACAAAAGCTGAAAAAGTAGAAAAAGAAGTAGTTGAAGATAAAGCTGTTAAATCTAAATCAAAGGAAACTACATTGTCTAACGAAGTAAGTAAAGTTGAAGAATTACAAAATGAAATTGAAAAATTAAAAGCTGAACTTGGTATTATGAAACAATTCAATAATAATCGTGATAAAAACTCAAGCGATAAAATCTTTATGGAACTTGAAAAATTAAAAGAGATTATTTATGGTTTAGAAGATAGAATTGAAGAGCTTGAATATCAAGTAAGCGAAAAAGACGATTATTAATATTCATTCCGTTTTTCGGAATGAATTAAACTTATGCTATTTACATTTATTCTTTCATTAATTAGTTTTGTTGTTTTAATTATTTTTAAAGGTATTGATTTTACTTATTTAAATTCTTTATATGATTTTATAAGTTTTAAGACACTTGCCTTACTTTCTATGTTTATAGCTGTTAATAAATCCTTAGAATTAATAGGAGCATTTAAGCTACTTGCCTTTTATGTATTAAACAAAATTACCAAATTAAAAACCATAGCAATTTTACTAATACTAATATGTTTTTTTAGCTCTATGTTAGTTACTAATGATGTAGCGTTGCTTTGTTTTGTGCCTTTTAGTATTTATTTATTAAAAGAATTAAAAGCGAAAAAATTTACTATGCAAATCATAATATTACAAACAATAGCAGCAAATCTTGGCTCAATGCTAACCCCATTTGGAAATCCACAAAATTTATTTATATTCACATATTTTCATTTAGATTTTTTAAGCTTTTTTAAAAGCACTTATATTTACTGCTTTATATCTTTAATATTATTATTTATTTTTACCATAAATATTAAAAACAAAAACATAAAACTAAAAAATCTTATAAAAACTCAAATAAATCAAAAATTATTTATCCAAAACCTAGCATTATTTTTCATATCAATTTTATGTGTTAGTGATATTTTAAATATATTTTTAGGCTTTTTTATAGTTTTTATAAGCTTATTTATTAGCAATAAAAAAGCAATTTTTAAAGCTGATTTTTCTCTTATTATAATTTTTATAAATCTTTTTATATTTGTAAAAAATATAAGTTATTTTATAAGTATTAAAGAATTTGATATTTTTTATCTAAGTATATTTTTATCTTGGATTATTAGCAATGTTCCTGCTTGTGTGTTTTTAGCTAGTTTTACAAATGATTATAAAGAATTATTACTAGGGGTAAATATTGGCTCATTAGGGACTTTAATAGCTTCTATGGCGAGTTTAATTTCTTATAAATACTATATTAATTCTTATAAAAATAAAGCTTTTAAATACATAATCAATTTTACTTGGATAAATATTGTATTTTTAATAATTTTAGTAGTTTTTAAAGAATTATCCCGAATTTAATCGGGATAAAATTATTTCGTATTAAAAATAAATTCCTTATCAAAATCAACTTCTACAAAAGATTTCAAATTCCCTTGTAAAATAAGCTCACTAAGTCTTGAATCAATTTCTTGATATATAGTTCTTTTTAAGGCTCTAGCACCATATTCATCACTATATCCTAGATTTAAAATTTCTAATCTTGCATTCTCACTAATACTAAAGCCAATTCCAAGTTCAGCTAATTTATTGCTAGTATTTTTAAGCAAAATATCAACAATTTGTAAGCATAAATCTTTATTTAAAGCATTAAATCCTACTATTTCATCAAGTCTATTTACAAATTCAGGTTTAAAGTATTTTAATAATTCTTTATTTATTAATTCATTTCTTTCTTTTTCATTTTTAATATCTACAAACTTAGCTGCTCCAATATTACTTGTAAATATTATTAAAGTGTTTTTAAAATCAACCCTAAAGCCTTTATTATCACTCAAAGCTCCTTCATCTAACATATTTAAAAATATATTAAAAATATCAGGATGAGCCTTTTCTATCTCATCAAAAAGTAGCACCGAATAAGGTCTATTTTTAACAGCTTCTGTTAATTGTCCGCCTTCATCACTTCCTACATAACCAACCGCAGAACCTATTAAATTGCTTACTCTATAACTTTCAGCATATTCATTCATATCAAAACGAATTAAAGCCTTTTCATCATCAAAAAGCTCTTTTGCAATTGCTTTTGCTAATTCAGTTTTACCAACTCCTGTAGGCCCTAAGAATAAAAAGCTTCCTATAGGACGATTGCTATCACTAAGCCCTGCTTTATTTGCCCTTACTGCACGAGCTAGAGCTTTTATAGCTTTATCTTGTCCTACCACACGAGTTTGTAAATTATTTTCAAGATTTAAGTATTTTTCACTCTCATTGCTTAGTAATTTACTAACCTTTATTCCTGTCATTTTTGCTAAAATTAATGCGACTTGTTCATCATCAACTTCGTTTTTAAGTAAAGTTCCGCTTTGTTTTAACTCTTGCCAATTTGCCTTAGCATTCTCAAGCTCATTTTTAACTTGTGGGATTTTTCCGTATTCAATCTCTCCTGCTTTTTGATAATCTCCTTTATTTTTTGCAATATTTGCTTCATTTTGCAAATTATTAATCTCGTTCATTTTCTTTGAAATTTCAGCAAATACTCTTTGCTCGTTTTCAAATTTCATTCTTAATTTTCTTTCTTCTTCGCTAAATTCACTTAATTCATTTTCAATTTCTTTTAATCTTTCTTTATTTTTTTCTTCGCCTTCCATTAATAAAGCTTCTTTTTCAACTCTTAATCTAACGATATTATTTTTTACATTTCTTAAAGCACTTGGCTCACTTTCAATTTGCATTTTAAGTTCAGCCGCAGCTTCATCTATTAAATCTATTGCTTTATCAGGCAAAAATCTTCCTTGAATATAACGATTACTAAGCTTAACAGCAGCTACTAAAGCTTTATCATTAATACTTACATTATGATGAGCGCTTAATCTTTCTTTAAGACCCCTAAGCATTGCTATTGCATCATTTACGCTTGGTTCATTCACAATTATGCTTTGAAATCTTCTTTGCATTGCAGCATCTTTTTCAAAATATTTTTTATATTCTTTTAAAGTGGTTGCACCAATGGTTTTAAACTCGCCCCTACTTAAAGCAGGTTTAAGTATATTAGCAGCATCCATACTTCCTTCACTTGCACCTGCACCTAATATTGTATGAATTTCATCAATAAAAATTATGATATTAGGATTTGCTTTTACACTTTCAATTATATTTTTAAGTCTTTCTTCAAATTCCCCGCGGTATTTTGCTCCTGCAACAAGTGCTGCTAAATCAAGACTTAATATTTGTTTATTAGCTAAAGAGCTTGGCACTTGTTTATTAGCAATTGCTTGAGCTAGAGCTTCTACTATAGCTGTTTTACCAACTCCTGGCTCACCTAATAAAATAGGATTATTTTTGCTTTTTCTAATTAAGATTTGCATAAGCCTTTCTAATTCATTATCCCTTCCTGTAATTGGGTCAAGTTTGCCTGATTTTGCTAATTCAACTAGATTTGTGGTGTATTTTTCTAATTCTTTATTGCTTATGTCATCTTGCTCTTTTTCGCTAATTTTTCTATCGCCTCTTAAAGCATTTAATTCGCTTTTTAATACAAGTAAATCTAAATAATCTTTTAATAACTCACAAATTCCACCCTTATCACACTCACTAATTATCCACATATCAGTGCTTAAGTAGCTATCACCTTTACTTAAAGCAAATCCAATAGCCTTTTCAAGTGAAGTTAAAAGTGCATTGCTAGGTTTTACATTATTAGCATTTACTCCATCGCTTTTTACTAAATTATCAGCCTTACTTTTTAGCATTAGTGAAATTGCGGTTTTATCTATTGATAATTTATTAAATACTTGATTAAGAATAGAGCTTGAATCATTAGCAATAGCCCATAAAATATGAAATGGTTCTATATTTGGATTTTTATTAAATACACATAAGCTTACTGCTTGACTTAAAGTTTCATTAAATTGATTTGTTAATTTATCTTGAATATTCATATTATCTCCTTTAATTGATATGGTTCGTATTATATTACTTTAGTCTATTATTGTCAAGTATAAAATTAAATTTATCACTTAAATATATTAAGTGCTAAGTTTTTTATTTAAAAATACACATAATTGCTTACTTGTATTTAAAAAATTGCGTTAAAATCACAGCTTTAATCTTAAATCTTATTGGAGCTATCGTGAATTTTAATAAAAAGATATTTTTGTGTGTTGCACTTGGAATTTCGTTGTTTGCAAAAACTGATGAAGAAGCTGAAAGACAAGCATTTTCAAAGCTTATTAAAACTTTTAGAATGATTGAAGCAAATTATGTTGATGAAATCAGTATAGAGCAACTTGTGGATAAATCTTTAGAAGGATTATTGAGTAATCTTGACGCACATTCAGCATTTTTAAATGAAAAGAATTTCAAATCTTTACAAGAAAGCACAAACGGAGAATTTGGCGGTCTTGGAATGACTTTATCAATTAAAGATAATGCAATAACCGTTATTGCACCGATTGAAGGAACACCTGCTGATAAAATTGGTATAAAATCAGGCGATGTTATTTTAAAAATTGAAAATGAAAGCACGATAGGAATGAATCTTGATGACGCAGTTTCTAAAATGCGTGGCAAACCAAATACTAAGATTAATATTACAATATATAGAAAAGGCGAGAAAAAGCCACTAGATTTTACGATAACAAGAGATATTATAAAAGTTGAAAGCGTTTATACTAAAAAAATAGAAAATACAGACTTTTTATACATTAGAATTACAAGTTTTGATAGAAATGTTGTAAGTAAAGTAAAAGACGCATTAGCTATTAATAAGGATATTAAAGGGATAGTAATTGATTTAAGAAACAACCCAGGTGGTTTATTAAACCAAGCTACAGATTTATTGAATTTATTTATTGATAAAGGTATTTTAGTATCTCAAAAAGGAAGAGATGAAAGTGCTAAAATAGATACTTTAGCAATTAAAGGTGCTGCAATAAATACAAAAATACCTATTAGTATAATTGTAAATGGTGGAAGTGCAAGTGCAAGCGAAATCGTAAGTGGAGCTATGCAAGATAGAAAAAGAGCGATTATTGTTGGTGAGAAGACTTTTGGCAAAGGAAGTGTTCAAATGATTAGAGAAATCAATGATAAAGAAGGTATAAAACTAACAATCGCAAAATACTACCTACCAAGTGGAAGAACAATTCAAGCAGTAGGAGTTACTCCTGATATTATTGTGTATCCTGGTAAGGTAAATACTGAAGATAGTGGCTTTAGTATAAAAGAAAGCGAACTTAAAAAGCACCTAGAAAATGAATTAGAAAAAATTGATGGTAAAAAAGAAAACAAAACCGATAAAAATACACTAACTCAAGAGCAAATCAATGAAGATTCTCAATTAAAATCAGCAATTGACGCTTTAAAAATCTTAGTAATTAAAGGAAATTAATGAAAAAAATAATCTTTTTGATATTTGCTAGTATTTTATTTGCAGCTCCATCAAAAGAATTAAGTGTAATGGACGCTCAAGTTTATACAAACCTTAATCAAAATAATGAAGATGCAAATAGTTTTACTAGCGATATTAAAGAAGAATTTAATGATAAAGTAGAACTTGCTATTAATGCTAATTTTTCAAAAAATTCTGTAAAAACTAAAGAAGTTTTTTATATAGATATAACAATTAATTCTAATTACAAAACAAATTTTACTCCGCAAATTAATTTTGAAAAAAGCATTGATATGCAACAATTAAATAAAGATATTAAATTTAATAGCGAAAATGGAATTTATACTACTCGTGTTTATTTTCAAGCAAATACAGCAAATGCTAAACTAAACTCAATTGATGCTAAGTTATTTAGAAATACTCAAGAAGTAGGAAATGCTAAAATCAGCCTAGATAATTTAAAAATTGAAGAATTAAAATTTAATAAAGATTATGTAGAGTTAGTTGCAAGTGATTTAAAAATTACGAATTTAAAATGCACTGAATATGATGAAACTAGCGTTATATGTGGAATGGACGCAAAAGCAAATAACACTAATTTTAATAATTTTTCTTTAAAAACTGCAAAATCGCAAAGCATTACAAATGTCGGAAAAGACTATGAAAATGCAAAATGCTCAATTGCTTTAATTTTTCCTAATAATATGAAAAATTTCTCTTTTTCATATTATGACCCATTAGAAAATAAATTCATAGAATATTCTAATAAAATCATAGTAGAATCTGAAGAAATAAGCACTCAAACAGACTTAAATCCAATAACAAAAGAAATTAATTTTTATTTACAAATTGGAAGCTTAATCTTAGCTGTAATTTGTCTCATAATTGTAGTAATTTTTAAAAGGTTTTTTTCTTTAATAGCACTTGCTATAGTTTTTGTAGCTTTTAGCTTTATTGATGGTGGGAATTTTAGTAGTGCTAAATTAAAATCAGGTGCAAGTGTTAGAATTTTACCAACTAATAATTCAACTATTTTTTATAAAAATAATGACATAAAAGAAGTAAAAATCATAACCAAAAAAGACAATTTTGTGAAAATAGCACTTGATGAAAATACAAGTGGTTGGGTAAAAAATGAAGATATTGAATAAAATCTTAAGTATTTTTCTAGCAATAATCATAGCAATCAGCATTGCTTTTGTAATTGTTTTAATGTTTATTTTCCCTAAAAAAAATTGGGTTATTAGAAAAACTTGGGCAAAATTTATCCGTAAATTGTGCTGTTATAAAATAGAAATAAAAGGCGATTTTAATCCTAACGCAAGAATGATTATCCTAAATCATCGCTCAATGCTAGATATTATCGCACTTGAAGATATATATCCATACGATTTAGCTTGGATTGCAAAAAAACAGATTGAAGAATTATTTTTCTTTGGAAATATCATAAAACTACCTAAAATGATTTCAATAGATAGAGAAAACGCAAGAGATTTTGTAAGAGTTATAAATGAAGCAAACGATAGATTAAATAATAATAGAAACATATCTATGTTTCCTGAAGGAACTAGAAGTGATGGCTATGAATTATTAAGATTTAAAAAAGGTGCTTCAATGCTAGCTACTAAGTTAGATGTTTTAGTTCAACCTGTTGTAATTATTGGTTCAAAAGAGATTTTAGATAGTAAAAGAATAACAATTCACTTAGGTAAAAAACTTACAATAATACCTTTACAACCACTAAAAGCTAATGAATTAGACAATGCAAAAGACTTAATGCAAGAAGCAATTAATGAATATTTCAAGGCTAATGAGTGAATATTTTTATGGTTGCTTTAGGTGGAGCCATTGGTGCTGTTTTAAGATATATTTTAAGCACTTTTATAAATCGTAATTTTGATTTTAAATTCTTTATAGCTGGGACATTAATCGTTAATTTAATAGGCTGTTTTTTGATAGGATTATTTTATGCACTAGCTAAAAATTATGATAGTTTAAGTGAGATAAGATTATTAATAGTAGTAGGATTTTTAGGTGCTTTTACTACTTTTTCATCAATTACTTATGAGAGCATAACATTATTAAAATCATTAGGCTTCGTTGCCTTTAGTGCAAATATTATTTTAAATGTAGTATTTGGACTAATAGCAACTTATATTGCTTTAAATTTTTTTAAATAGGAGAAAATATGGAATTTAAAACCGAAGTAAATCAATTACTTAATTTAATGATTCATTCACTTTACTCAAATAAAGAAATATTTTTAAGAGAGCTTATATCAAACTCAAGCGACGCTATAGATAAGCTAAATTTCTTAAGCCTTAGCGATGAAGCTTATAAAGGAATTAGCTTTAATCCTAGTATTAAAATTAGCATTAATAAAGACGCTAAATTATTAATCATAGAAGATAACGGCATAGGTATGGACGAAGCTGATTTAAATAATAATTTAGGCACAATTGCTTCAAGTGGAACTAAGAAATTCTTAGAAAATTTAAGCGAAGATGCTAAGAAAAATAGCGATTTGATAGGTCAATTTGGTGTTGGATTTTATTCAGCATTTATGGTTGCAAATAAAATTGAAGTTTATACTAAAAAAGCCTTAAGCAATGATTCGTTTTTGTGGAGTTCTGATACAAATGGTTATGAAATCACTAAAACAAATAAAGATAGTTTTGGCACAAAAATAGTTCTACATTTAAAAGATGATGAGTTTTTAAACACTCACACTATTGAAAACCTAGTTAGCAAGTATTCAAATCATATTTCTTATCCGATTTTCTTAGAAAAAGAGATAAGTGTTGGAGAAGGAGAAAACGCTAAAACTGAATTAAAATTCGAGCAAATCAATAAAGCAAAAGCTTTATGGAGAGAAAACAAAGCAAGTCTTAAAAAAGAAGATTATTTAAAATTCTATGAAGGCATAAGTTATGATAGTAAAGAGCCGATTTTATATGTTCATACTAAAAGCGAAGGCGGTTCTTTAGAATATTCAAGCTTATTTTTTATCCCTGCAAATGCTCCACACGATTTATATAGAGTAGATTATGAAAAAGGTATAAAACTTTATGTAAAAAGAGTATTAATTAGCGAAAAAGAAGAGATTTTACCAAGTTACTTAAGATTTGTTAAAGGTGTGCTTGATGTTGAGGATTTACCTTTAAATGTAAGTCGTGAGATACTACAAGAAAATGTAATTTTAAGAAAAATCAAAGAAATCAGCACTAAAAAGATTTTAGGTGAATTAGAAAAATTACAAAAAAATGACGCTAATAAATATGATGAGTTTTATAAATTATTTGGTGCTGTATTAAAAGAAGCATTGTTTGACCCAAGTGCAAACAAAGATGAAATTTTAGCATTATGCAAATTTGATAATAGTCAAAACGATAGTCAAATCACACTTGATGAATATTGTGCTAATTTAGGCGAAAATAAAACTATTTATTATCTAATCGGTGAAAACAAAGAATTATTAAAACACTCACCTTTACTTGAAAGCTACAAAAAAAATGGCATAAATGTATTGCTTTTAAGCGACAAGATTGACCCAATCGTAATTCCTATGGTTCATAAATATAAAGATTTTGATTTAAAAGCTATAAACGAAGTTGATGAAATCAAAAAAGATGAATTAAACGAAGAGCAAAAAGGCTTTTGTGAAAAACTAAGCAAAATATTAGAAAATGATGTAAAAGAAGTAGTTTTATCTAATTCTTTAGAAAGCTCATTATCAAGCTTAGTTTATGATACTAAAGACCAAGAATATATGATGGCTAAAATGATGGCTCAATTTAACGGAGAAAAAATGAATGCTAAAGGCGTTTTACAATTAAATGCAAAACACGAATTAGTAGCAAAACTAATAAACGAAAATAACGAAGATAGCCTTAAAAATCTAGCATTTATAGCTTATGGCACCGCAGCACTTGCTCAAGGCTTAGAATTTGCTAAAGTTAGTGAGTTTAACGAAGCTGTTATAAATCTAGCTAAAAAAGCGTTTTAATGCAAGAAAACAAAGCCTATTTAAGCGAACAAATAATTACTTATTTAGGCAATAAACGCTCATTATTAGGCTTTATTGAAAAAGGCGTAAAATATGCAAAAACCGAGCTTAAAAAAGATAAATTAAGCTCGGTTGATTTGTTTAGTGGTAGTGGCATTGTCGCAAGATTTTTAAAACAACACTCAAACTATTTAATAGCAAATGATTTAGAAAGTTATAGTAAAGCAATCAACGAATGCTATTTATCAAATATTGATAATAATTTTTATAAAGAGCTTGAAATAGAGCATAAAAAACTAAAAGAGCAAATCATTAATAATTTTAATGAAAACGGCTTTATAAGAGAGCTTTACTCTCCTAAAGATGAGCTAAATATCACTCAAAATGATAGAGCTTTTTATACAAATTATAATGCTAGTTATATTGATACAGCAAGATTATTGCTAGAAAATCACAAATATAAAAAATACTTTTTAGCACCACTTTTATATGAAGCTAGTGTAAAAGTAAATACAAGTGGTGTTTTTAAAGGCTTTTACAAAAATAAAAACGGCATAGGAGAATGGGGCGGAAGTGGCAAAAATGCTCTTAGTAGAATCATTGCTAATATTGAATTAGCAATGCCTATTTTTTCAAACCATAATGTGCCTTTTAATGTGTTTTGGCAAGACGCAAATGTTTTAGCAAATGAGCTTGATTGTGATTTATGCTATATTGACCCACCTTACAATCAACACCCTTATGGCTCAAATTATTTTATGCTAAATCTAATTACAAATTATATTAAACCACAAGATATTTCTAAGGTTTCAGGTATTACAAAGGATTGGAATAAAAGCGTTTATAATTCTAAAAAAACAGCTAGCGAAAGCTTTTTTGAACTAATAAACAATCTAAAAGCAAAAATAATTTTAATCTCATATAACAACGAAGGCATAATAAGTGAAGATGAATTTAAAAATACTCTTTTAAAATTTGGTAGCTTAAATATATTAGAGCAAAAATATAATACCTTTAGAGCAAGTAGAAATCTAAACAATCGTAAAATCCATGTAAAAGAGATTTTATATATCCTTAAAAAAATATAAAATAATATATGATTTAATATGCTTAATCATAAAAACTAACTAAAGTCCAGTTGTTATCTACAATTTATACTTTATATAATAAATACTTAAAATCAACATAAATATGTATATTTATAATTAAATAATTTAAATACTCTCTTGCAAATTATTTGTTTATAAAATCAAAAGCTTTATTATTATTGTTTGATAAAAATACTAATTAATAAAAATTATTATTTATATTATCCATAGATATAATATTTAAAATATAATTACCTATGCAAATATTATTTGTATAAATTATTTAAGGAGTTTTTATGAAAAAAATCATTTTTTCTTTACTTTGTTGTAGCAATTTATTAATATCTCAAACTTTTATAGAATTTAACACTCTAGGTGCAAGTATTAAAGATAAAAATAATATTTTTGACAATGATTTATCTAGCACCTTAAACGCAAGTGTATATTTATATAAAATGGATAATTATGATAATGATTTTGTAGGTGGAATAGACTTTAGCCATTTTAATATATATTCAAGGTTTTTTATAGGCAATCAAGGAAGCAAAACTGATATTGATTTATATAATTTCACAGCTTTAGGTGGATATGGATTTTATAATGATATTTACAATATATCACTTTCTTTATTAGGCGGTGTAGGATATGAAAAGGCTAAATATAATTTAAGTAGTGATATTATAAAAAACGCTAATTTTAATAAGAATTTAAAATCAAATCTATTAACGCTAGGAATTGCTGCTAAATCGTATTTGGACAGCAATTTAATACTTGGAATGAGATTATTTGCCAAACACTACACAAACAATAATATAAAAGAAAAATCAGTCCTAGCAGGAGATATATCATTAGGTTATAGTATTTCAAGACAACTTAATGGATTTTATACTCAAGTAAAAGTAGGCTATGACAATAATTTAGTAGGTAAAGGCGTTAATTTTGGAATAGGATTAGGCTATTCATTTTAAAACTTAGGTTTTTTATCCAAAAGATAAAAAACCTTAAATTAAATCTCTTTTATAAATTCTTTTTAACTTTCTATCTAATTTATAGCATACTTCATAAATTGCAGGAATAGCAAAAAGTGTTAATATGGTTGAACTAATAAGACCACTAATTACTGCAACTGCCATAGGAGAATTACTCTCATAACCAGCTCCGTGTGAAATAGCTAAAGGTAGCATTGCAAAAATCATAGCAATCGTAGTCATTAATATCGCTCTAATTCTACTTTTGCCCGCTATTTTAAGAGCTTCTTTAACCCCTACTCCGCTATCACATAATTTATTTGCAACATCAATTAATAAAATTGCATTTTTGCCAACCATTCCAAATAACAAAATAAGAGCAACCAAAACAAATAAAGAAAATGTATTGCCTGTCAAATAAAGACCAATACAAGCTCCTGCAAACGCAAGTGGCATTGTAATCATTATTACAAATGGAACGATAAAGCTTTCGTAAAGAGCTGCTAATACTAAATAAATTAATAAAAATGATAAAAGCATAACCATAGCAAACCCTATCATTGTTTCTTCTAAAAGGTCAATAAAACCAGTAAAAGTATATCTTAATCCAGTATTTTGCATAATCTTACTCATATTAGTTTCTAGTTTTGCCTTAACCTCGTCTAAAGAAACTCTATCAACCCCTGCAGTAATTTTTACTGAACGAGTTTTGTTAAGTCTATTAATACTACTACTATCCTTAATTAGCCTAATATTTACTACATTTAATAGGCTAATTAAATTATTATCCATAGTTCTTATTTGTATTTTCTCAAGCGATTTCATATCTTCTTTAGATACTTTTTCAAGTTGAATAAATATATCTTTACTATCTTTTAAACCATCTAATACCCCGACATTAGCGTGTGCAAAAGAAGTTTGAATTATCCCTGCTAATTCTTGGGTATTTACATTTAATTTTCTTGCTTTTTCTTTATCTATATAAATAGCTAAAACATCTGCATAAGCATCAATATCATCACTAATATCAACAACGCCTTTTAATTCACTTAAAATATTTTTCGCTCTTCTACTAGCACTTACTAAAGAAGAAAAATCATCACCTAATAATACAAATTGAACTGGCTCATCAATACCTGCACCTTCAAATTTAGGTATTTCTAAAACTTTGATTTTAAATTCTTTTAAACTCAAACTATCTCTTAGATTAGATACTACTTCTTTTTGTCTTTCGGTTCTTTCATTTAAAGGTTTTAGCTTAACATATATTTTAGATTTTTTTCTATCTTTTGCATCATCGTAGCCTACTAATAAATAAGCATAATCTACATTTTTATTTTCTTTAATTTGCTTTAAGACTTCTAAAGATTTAGCTTCCATAACTTCTATTGATAAATCTTTTTTAGATTCTATTTGAACTTGTAGTTCGCTATCATCTTCCATAGGTAAGAAATCAAGTCCTATTTTAGGTGCTAAAGAAAAAGATAAAGCACATAAAATAAAAATAATACCTATAAAAATCTTTTTGTATTCTAATATAGTATCAAGAGTATTTTCATACCATTGTTCTAGTCTAGTAAAATACTTTTCTGTATTATCGTGAAACTTACTCTCTTTAACATTTAAAAATCTAGCACTGATGGTTGGGACTAAAAATACACAAACTAAAAACGATATAATTACTCCAAAGGCAACACTCATTCCTAATGTATTAAAAAACAAACCAGAAATACTATTCATAAACGAAATCGGAATAAACACGCATAATAAAACTATACTGATACTAAATACAGAAAAAGCAATATCCTTAATACCTTCATAGCTTGCATATAAAGCATTTTTCTCTGCCTTAATTTTTTTACTAATATTTTCAATTACAACTATTGCATCATCTACGAATATACCAATAGATAAAGTAAGTGCTATTAATGTCAAGCGATTTAAATCGTATCCAAATAAATCTATTAGAAAAAAACTTGAAATAATTGAAGTAGGAATTGCAATGCTAGCAATAATAGTAGCACTAATATTTCTTAAAAATAAAAATACTATTAAAATTGTTAAAATCACCCCTAAACACATATCAAATACAACTTGATTTATATGCTTTGTAATATTTTCTGATTTATCATAAACAACTTCAAATTCTATATTTTTATGATAATCTTGAATACCTATTAAGGCTTGTTTAATATTTTTAGCAACTTCTAAGCTATTTTGACCTGTGATTTTTTTAAGCTCTACTAAAACCCCATTATCTCCATTAAAATGAGCATAACTATCTTTTAAAGTATATCCTATACTAATATCTGCTACATCTTTTAAAAATACTCCTGGAGCTATTCTTAATTGCTCTAATTCTTCTATACTATTTGAGTCGAAATAACCTTTAATAGTTATATTTTTAGCTTCATTTTCAATACTTCCTAAAAAAGTTTTAAAATTCTGCATTTTTATTAGTTTTGCTACATCTAAAGAATTAATATGGTATTTATTTAATTCATCTAAATTTAAATCTATTTTTATGTTATTTTTTAAATAACCTACCATTTTAACTTCTCCAACGCCCTTTATACGCTGGAAATCACCTTCTATATCATCTTCAATAATTTGCATCAAAGCCTTATCATCTAATTGCTTAGATGAAATAAAAATACTCATAACTGCACCTGCATCTGATGAGACTTTTTCAACACTTGGTGGGTATTCTAATTTCATTTTTGATATTTTTTCACGAATATCATTTACTGCTATTTCTAAATCTTTACCTAGTTCAAATTCTACGACTATTACGCTTAGATTATTAAAACTTTTTGAACTAATTCTTTTTATCTGGCTAACACCTGAAATTTGATTTTCTAACTTTTTAGTAATTTGAGATTCTACATAGCTTAAATCAGCATTTGCAAATGTAGTGATTTTAACAAGTGGAATATCAACATTAGGATATAAATTAATTGGCATTGTAAAAATTGATATAACACCAAAAATCAATAACCCTAAAAAAGTCATCAAAATAGTAACAGGTCTATTAATTGCAATTTTTAACATTTATTTATCCGTAATAATATAACCATCTCCAAATGAACCAATTTGTATATCATTTGCTAAGACTTCTGCATAAATTTTTCTAGTTTTTATATCTATATTTGGATATACCTTACTAATTACACCCTTCATATTTAAACCATTTATACTATATTCATAAGTATTACCTACTTTAACCTTATCAGAATACTTTTCATCAAAACTTAAAAGTAATTTAACTTCAGGGTAACTATCTAAAATCAATAAAGGTTGATTAGGACTTGCTACGCCTTCTCCAACTTCAATATATTTTGCCGTAATTACTCCATCAAAAGGAGCTTTTAATTTTTTTTGATTTATTAAAGTTTCATATTTTTTACTAGACATTCTTGCTGATTTTAGTCTTTGTTCTGCTTCGCTTTTTTTAAAATTAATTTCATCTAAAATTTGTTCATTCAATACTGATTTTACTTGCTCGTATCTTTTAAGAGTGCTAATTGCTAAAGTTAAAGCTTCATTTGCTAATTTTTGTTGAACATTTGATTCTTCTAATCCAACTTGCTCAATTGAACTATCAAGTTCTAATAAAATATCACCTTTTTTCACGCTTTTACCTACATCTACATTAATCTTATTTACAATTCCAAAAGACTGCAATGACAATTTAGCACTTTTTTGAGCAACCACATCAAAACTAGCATAAATAGAATCTGCAAATAAATTAAGACTAATTAACAAAAATAATAATTTTTTCAACATTTCTCCTATAAATCAATTACAAAATCTTTAATAATAATACCTTTAGCAAGTAATAATTCTGCCTTAGTTATTTCAAATTTAGCTTTACTTAAGCTAAGCTTCGCCAAAGCTCCTTGCATAGTTTCTAAAGAATTTAAATATTCAACATATCCAACAAGTCCAGCTTCATATTTTTTAGCAATACTCTCATAAGCAATTTTGCTAGCATTTAAAAGCTTTTCATTGGCATTGATTTCTTCTTGTAAAAATGAAATTTTTTGAATTAATAGTTTTTCCTTTTCACTAACTGATTTTTTACTATATATATTCATTTCTTTAGCGGCTAAATTACTAAGTTTTGCACTCTCATAAGCTTTTTTGTCAGCTCCAAAAGAAAAAACATTCCAAGATAAACCTAGCATAAATATATTTGAAAACATTTTTTCTTTTACTCTTTCTTTTACTATCATATCAAACGGAGCATATAAAGAATAATTAAAATTATTTTTTGAAAATCCCACAATATTTTTTACAAAAATAGTAGGTTTAAATGGTGCTAATGATAAATCCTTATTAAGCTCGCTCATCTCTTCTTTTAAAGAATTTATTTTAATATCATAAGATTTATTAGCACTATCTTCATAAATAATAGCACTGCCTTTTGTAGGAATAAAATTATTATTAGTTATTAAATAAATATTACTTAATATCTCATCTTTTTGATAATTTAAATTATTTAATTCACTTTTATTTAATTCTACTTTTGCTCTAAATATTTCTAGCTCATCATTAGGTCTTAAGCCTACTTTGTTTAAATTTTCTAATCTACTTAAACTCGCATTTAAATATTTTAAATTCTGCTCTTTATATTCAATATTTTCAATTAAAGCTAAATAAGAATAATATAAACTTGCTAAATTAAATTCCAATTCATTTTTAGCCTTTTCTAATTCAATTTGACTTAATTCGTGATTTTTTTTCGCAAGATTTATATTAGAATTTCTTTTACCATCATAAATTAAAGCATCTATTGCTAAGCTCACATTTGTTAAATTATTTGGATTTATTATATATCTATCATAATCAAAACTAACAAATCCAACTTGTAAAGTAGCACTAGGATAGTATTTGTATTTTACGCTTTTTGCACTTTCTTCTTTGCTTAAAGTTTCATAATTTTTAGCTTTTAATTGCTCATTATTCTCAATACTTTCTAGCATAGTTTTTAAGCTAGTTGCATTCAGCAAACTAAGACTTAATAAAATTAAAGATAATTTTTTCATATTTTTTCCTATGTAAAACTTTTAACCAAATTACCAATTAATAAATTCCAACCATCAACTAAGACAAATATTAGAATTTTAAATGGTAAAGATATCATAACCGGCGGCAACATCATCATACCCATAGCCATTAATACCGATGATACAACCATATCAATTACTAAAAAAGGTAAGTATAGCAAAAATCCTATCTCAAATGCAGTTTTTAATTCACTAATCATAAAAGCAGGAACTAAAGTTACTAAATCTACATCATCAATACTCTTAGGATTATCAATATTTCTTAAGCGATAAAATAGTGCTAAATCCTTTTCTCTAGTATTTTTAAGCATAAATTCTTTAAACGGCTTAACACTTAATGCAAATGCTTCTTCATAACCTATTTTTTCTTCCAAATAAGGCTTAATGCCTGTTTCATAAGATTTATTAGCAGCTGGTTGCATTATAAAAAAAGTTATCACAAGTGCTAAAGATATTAAAATTGTATTAGGCGGCATTGCTTGTGTTCCCATAGCTTGTCTCATAAACGAAAACACTATAACTAATCTTAAAAACGAAGTGCATACAAATATAATACTAGGAGCTAAAGCCAATATAGTTAAAACTATGACTACATTTAAAGTAGTTACTAATTGGCTAGGCGTTTCTGGTGCGCTTAGATTTAGATTTAATGTAGGAACGCTAAGTGGAGTATCAGCGTAAATAAACACTGAAAACAATAATAAAAGCAATAGTTTTTTCACTAATTTCCTTAAATAGTTTTTAAAAATGTTATCCAAAACTTGCTAACATTTTCTTAAAATCTAAAGGAAAAATATGAAATTAAGCATAGTAATACTAGCAGCTGGTTTTGGCACTAGAATGAATAGTAATTTAGCAAAACCTTTGCATACAATTTGTGGGAAATCTTTAATTAAAATTATTATTGAAAATGCTTTGCAACTTAGTGATGATATAACTTTGATTTTACACCATCAAGCAGACGCTATAAAAGAGCATTTAAAAGATTATTCTAATTTAAAATATATATATCAAGATATGCAAAATCATAAAGGCACAGGCGGGGCTTTAATAAATTATGAGCCAAAATACGAAGAAGCGTTGATTTTAAATGCTGATATGCCTTTAATCACACAAAATAGTCTAAAAATTATAGCTAATACAAATTCTAAAATAGTTTTAAGCACTTTTAATAAATATAGTGCTAATTCTTACGGAAGAGTGATTAAAGAAAATGACAAAATAAGTAAAATTGTAGAAACAAAAGATGCAAACAATGAAGAATTAAAATGCACTTTATGTAATGCTGGAATTTATAAAATCAGTAAAGATATATTAAAAACTTACATTCCTAAGCTAAACAACAACAACGCTCAAAAAGAATATTATCTAACTGATATTATCAAAATGGCTATAGATGATAAAATAAGCGTTAGTGAATGCACCTTTGATGAGATTGAGTTTTTAGGCATTAATAATAAATTAGATTTAGAACAAGCCGAGCAAATTATGCAAAAAAGAATAAAAGATGAATTGCTTATAAATGGCGTTATTATGCATAATAAAGATAGTATTTTCATAGAGCTTGATACACAAATTAGCAATGATTGTGAGATTGAAAGCGGAGTTGTGATTAAGGCAAATTCTATTATAAAAAGCTCAAAAATCTTAGCAAATAGCGTTATAGAAAATAGTGAGATAACTAATTCAAGCATAGGGCCAATGGCTAGAATTCGTCCAAAATGCGTTATTAAAGATAGTAAAATCGGTAATTTCGTAGAATGCAAAAATGCAAAATTAGAAGATGTAAAAGCTGGGCATTTAGCTTATTTAGGAGATTGCGAGATTAGTAGCGGTGTAAATATTGGCTGTGGTGTAATAATTTGTAATTACGATGGCAAAAACAAACACCTAAGCAAAATCGGTAAAAATGTCTTCATAGGCTCAAACTCAAACCTAATAGCACCAATTAACATACCTAGCGATACTTTAATTGCAGCAGGTAGCACGATTAGCAATAAAGACGCTGCTAAATTAAAAGCAAAAGATTTATTTATAGAGCGTAATAAAGGCGTGATTTTTAATAATTTTAAGGATTTTTAATGAAAGTATTATTATGTGTTAGTGGAAGTATTAGCTTTTATAAAAGCTTTGAATTAATTTCTATGTTTAAAGAAGAAGGAATTAAAGTAAAAGCTTTATTAAGTGATGGGGCTTTGAAATTCGTAAATAAATTAGCTTATGAAGCATTATGTGAAAGTGTTTTAACAAGTGAGAATGAAAGTTGGGAAAACGACAAAAATCACATAATGTTTTCAAAAGATTGTGATGCTGTTGTATTTGCTCCTGCTAGTGTTAATTCAATAAATAAACTAGCTAATGGAGTTTGTGATAATGTATTTTTAAGCACCTTAATTGCTTCAAACAAACCACTAATAATAGCACCTGCAGCAAATACTAATATGTATTTAGCAAGTCAAACACAAAAAAGCTTAGAATATTTAAAGAGTTTAGGTGTAAAAATAGTAAAGCCAATTAGCAAAACCTTAGCTTGTAAAGAATTTGGCATAGGAGCTTTAGCTAATACAAAAGATATTTTTCTAGCAACTTTAAGAGAAATTTATAAAGATAAATTCTATATGGGAAAAAATATTTTAATAACAGGTGGCGGCACTCGTGAGAGCATTGATTTGGTAAGAAATATAGGAAATTATTCAAGTGGAACTATGTCAGATGCACTAGCTAAACAAGCTTATTTAAGGGGTGCAAATGTGGTGTATTTAAAGGCTAGATGTGATGAGATTAAAAATGAAAATTTCACACAATTAAGCTACGATACAAGTGCTGAATTAAAAGCCTTAATGCAAGATTATAAAGAATTTGATTATTTATTTATGTGTGCTGCGGTTAGTGATTTTATCCCTATCAAACAAGAAAGAAAAATAAAAAGAGATGAATTTGATGAAGAATTTAATATCAAAATAAGACCTAATGATGATTTATTAGCTACTTTTAATTTTTCGGGTAAAAAAATCGGCTTTAAACTAGAGTGTGATGAAAAAACTGCCTATGATAATGCAAAAAAAGCTTTAGTCAATAAAGGTTTAAGCTTATTATGTCTTAATATTTTAGGAGAACATACTCAATTTGGCTCAAGTAAAAACGAAATATTTTTCTGTGATTATTCAGGCATTAGTGAAGGGTATTTTGATACTAAAGAAAACTTAGCAAAAATTATTTTTGATAGAGTAAAAGCTGATGTTTAATGATGTTTTGCCAATTAAATTTAAAGTAATTGATAAATTAATGTTTAATCGCTATAAATTATTAATTGGTAAAAAAGAATTAACCACAAAATCAAACATTAATTTAGAGCCAAATACCTATTATTTAGCTGAAATTTATGATAGTTTAGTCTTTAAAAATCTTCAAGCTGATAAGGTTTTTGCCTATATTGATTATGATTGTTTTGAGTTATTAAAAATCGCTTTTAGAGATGATTTTAAATACACGCTAATTAATTCATTAATCCAAACAAATCAAAAATCAGATTATGAATGCTATAAAACAATGCTTTTTGCTTTGAATGAAGATATTTTATATTTACCTTGTTTGCTTGAAGGAAAACCTATATTAATTGAATATAGAAAGAAAAAAAATGAATTAGCAATTTATTATGATGTTTTTGCTAAATTAAGCCTTTTTTTAAATGATAATAAAATATTAACTAGCTTTTCTAAGGTTCAAAAAATCTGCTTTGAATATTCGCAAAATGTAGAATTGACTACTTATAAAGATGATTTTTTTAGCCTTAGTTATAAAGGAAATTTATGAATGAGTTAAATCATTTAGCAATCATTATGGATGGTAATGGCAGATGGGCTAAAAATCAAGGTTTATTAAGAAGTTTCGGGCATAAAGCAGGTGCAAAAACTATTGAAAGATTGGTAAAAGCTTGTATTGAAGAAGGCGTTTTAGAGCTTAGTTTGTTTGCATTTTCTACCGAAAATTGGAAAAGACCTAAAGAAGAAATTGAGTTTATTTTCAAACTACTTAAAGAATACTTATCTAGTGAATTAAACAATTTTATAAAAAACGAAATTAGATTTAAAAGCTTTGGAGATATTAGTGTTCTTGATGTAGATACTAAGAATTTAATTAATGAGTTTGAAGAAAAAACTAAAAATTACTCAAGAATTATTTTTAATCTAGGCATAAATTACGGCGGAAAAGATGAGATTTTAAGAGCTTTTAAAAAATTAAAAGCAAGTGATGAAGAAATAGATGAAAATAATTTTAATAAATATTTAGATATTAAAAACAATGTTGATTTATTGATTAGAACTGGCGGACATTTTAGGATTTCAAATTTCTTACTTTGGCAATGTGCTTATGCAGAGTTTGTTTTTACCCCTACTTTGTTTCCAGATTTTAAAGAAGATGAATTAAAAGAAATTATTAAAAATTATAGAATTTGTAAAAGGAATTTCGGTGGAGTTTAGTATTTTGGTTTTTATATTTGGGCTTGTTTTTGGCTCGTTTTTAAATGTATTGATTTTAAGACTACCTGAGAGAAAAAGTGTTTTTTATCCGCCAAGTTCTTGTGGAAGCTGTAATAACAAATTGAAATTCTATCACAATATCCCTATTATTTCTTGGCTAGTTTTAGGTGGTAAATGTGGGTTTTGTAAAAGCAAAATAAGCATTCAGTATCCATTAATTGAACTAATTGTTGGCTTTATATTTTTATATTGCATAGATATTAGTAGTTTAGAAAATCTTGCTTATTCTATTTGCTTAGCATTATCATTTAGCTTATTATTTGCACTTTGCATTATTGATGTTCGCTACCTTGCTGTGCCTAGCTTTACTTTAATGCTAACTTTGATTTTTGCTCTAATTTATACTCATTCAATAAGTAGTTTTAAAGATGCTTTAATCTTTGCAGGTGGTGCGTATTTGCTAAAATCTTTAATAGAGAGCATAATGAATGCAAAAGCAAAAAGCGATGATGAATGTATTCAAGTAATGGGCGAAGCTGATATTGAAATAATGGCATTAATTGGAGCCTTATTAGGAATTAAACTTGGTTTTGTGGCTATATTTTTAGGAGCTGTTGTGAGTTTGCCTGTTTTTATGTATCTAAGAATAAAAGGCAAGGAAAACATACAAGTTCCTTTCATACCATTTTTAAGCATAGGACTTGCTTTAGTATGGTTTTTCCCTAGCGTTGGGCAATTTTGTTTAGATTATGTGCAATGATTAAAAAATATTTATTTAGACAATTCATAGGCTCTTTTTTATCAATATTTTTAACGCTATTTTTAGTAAGCTCTATCATTGTCTTATTTCAAATAGCAAAAATTACTTCTTATATAGAATTAAGCTTATATGAATTATTTAAATTATATTCTCTTATGAGTGTAAAACTCATCATTTTTACTACTCCTATTAGCTTTTTTATTACATGTTTTATGTGTATTCTAAGATTATCTAAAGAAAACGAAATAATTATGCTTTTTTCTCTAGGATTAAACCCTAGAAAAATAGCTAATTTTATTAGCTTTTTAGCCTTTATAGTAAGTTTGGTTTTATTAGTAATTAGCATAGTTTTAATGCCGCTTAGTTTTTCTTTATATGATAATTTTATTGATTATAAAAAAGCCTTTTCTAAAATTAATCTTAAAAATGCTAATTTTGGTCAAAAATTAGGAGATTATATATATTTTGCAGATGAATTAGAGAATGGAATTTATAAAAATATTGTTTTATATTTGCCAAAAACAAATTCTAAAAACGAACAAATATTATTAGCCAATCAAGGAACAATCCTAAACGAAGATAATAAAATCACATTTAATTTAGACAATGTAATGCTATATAATTTCAAGCAAAATACAGAAATTGCAAAGATTAAAAACCTTAGCTTTAGCACCTTAATTAATTCAAAAATTACTAATATTCAATCATTTAAAGACTATTGGAAAGATTATAAAACCCCTTCAAAATCAAAAGAATTAGTAATTTATGTCCTACTTAGCCTACTTCCTATTGCAAGTGTTCATTACGCACTAGCATTTAGCATTATTAGCTCAAGATATGAAAAAAGCCACGAGTATTTAGCTATGCTTGTGTTTTTGATAATTTATCTAGTTCCTATGATGATGTTTTTAAATTATCATTTTTATACTATTACTTTTGTATTTTTCACTTCGCTAATAATTTCTAAGATTTGCTTTAGGAAAAAGATTTTATCAAGGTATTAAATGTTTTCAACTCTTAAGATTTTTAATAAAAATATGATTATTTTAAGAGATGATTTATTAGGCGAAATTAACGGCAATAAAGCAAGAAAATTAGATATATTTAAAGACTTAAAACTCCCTTATAAACACATAATCTGCTATGGTTCAAGTCAATCAAATGCTATGCAAGCACTAGCACTCTGGACTAAAAATAATAATTATAATTTTTCTTTTGTCTGTGCTAGAAGATGCGAAATTAGTGGGAATTTAAAAAGTGCATTAGAAAATAATGCTGTGATTTATTATGCGAATAATCCTAAAGAATTTGCAAAAACTTTGCATAAAAATGATAATAATAGCTTTTTAATTAGCGAAGGTGTTTGTGAAGATTATGCTAGATTTGGCTTTTATAAAATGGCAAAAGAAATAGCAAAAATTGTAAATGAATTAGATTGCGATGTGGTATTAGCAAGTGGGACTTATACAAGTGCGATTTATCTTGAAAAATATCTAAGCACACTCTCAAATGCTAGAGTTTTTACAGCATCTTGCGTAAATGCTAATGAATATTTTGTAAAACAAATAAACAAACTTAATCCAAATTCCAAGCTAAAATTATTAAAAACTGCTAGAAAATATCATTTTGCAAATCTTTATGAAGAGCTATTTATATTAACAAAAAATATTAGCGATATTGAGTTTGATTTGCTTTATGATAGCGTTTGCTTAAAGGCAATTTATGAAAACCTTGATGAACTAAAAGAAAATATCTTATACATTCATCAAGGCGGATTAATTGGTTCTAAGAATTTAGAACTTCGTTATAATAAAAAATATAATCTCATAAATTAAAATTTCTTATTCTTAGCACCAAAGTGGCAAAGTAAAGAAAACACAATACACATAATACAAGCAAATAAAAGCATATATAAACCTGCATTCCAACCAAAAGCATCAACCATAGCACCTAAAAGCATAGTTCCTAAAGAAGCTCCTACGACATAGCTCATAAATCCACGAAGACCAACGCAAGAACCTACAGCAAAAGCAGGAACAACTTCCATAGTTTGAACGCTTGCTAAAAATTGTGGCACATATACTAAACACCCAGCTGCTGCTGCAAAAAATATAGTGTAGTAAATATTATCGCTCGTAAAATATCCAATAATCATAAAAAATATTATACAAACAGCAAGAATTGCAGGTGGCATTCTATATCCTTTAAATAATCTATCAGATATAATTCCTGCTAACATTGTTGATGGAATTGCAGCCCATTCAAAAAATAAAAACGCTGTATGCATTTGCTCTTTACTAAAGCCTTTTACAGATAAAAGATAAATAGGAAGCCAATTTATCAACCCAAATCTAATCATATAAACAAAAGTATCCATCCAAGCAACATACCAAGCATTAGGGTTTTTTAGAACATATTTAACAAATATTTCTTTACTACTTAAATCGGTAGTTGAAGCTGAGTTTTTAATATCTTCTTCATAACCTCTTAATTTATTAATCTCGTTTAATTCTTTTAACCCTTCATTTTTAGGATTACCCTTAACAGCGTATAAAACATAAACACTAATTAACAAAGCTAAAATTGCTGGGACATAAAAGTGATTTACTTTCCAATAAGTAGCATTAAAATCAGCCGCGGCAATCCCTAATACAGGAGATAATATTAAAACAGATTTAGAAATAATTGGAGCTACCAAACCCCCTCCAATATTATGGCTTATATTCCAAATAGCAGTATAAATTCCTCTTTCTTTTTTAGGATACCAATTAGCAAGAGTAATAAAACTAGGTCCAACGCCCATTCCTTGAAAAACTCCAAGTGCAATAACAGCACCTACATAAGCATATAAAGCATTGCAAAAGCCTAATAATACATTAATTAACGCACATAAAATAAGACCTAAAGCCATATATCTTTTTGGGTCAGCCTTATCACTTAAAGCACTCATAACGCCTTTACTAATACCATAAGCAATTAGCATAGAACCAGTAATTAAACCTATATCAGAATTATTTACTGCTAAATCAGTCTTAATTAATGGAGTAGATAGGGTAATATTGTTTCTTACTAAATAATATCCCATATAACCAACAAACACACCACTTAATGAAAGTTTTCTATACTTATAATAAGTGCTTAGCAGCTCATCATCTTTAACCACCCTATCCTTTTTGACAGGTCTTAAAAAAGAAATCATCTTTAATCCTTTAAATAAAATAATAGTAATTTTATTTAAAGTTGTTTTAAAATAGTATTAATTATTGAGCTATATAAAGAATAATTTTTATTTTTACAATATTAATGAATATATAGCGATAAACCTGAAAGCATTGCTATAGTTTTTAACACAATAATACTTTTATAATATGCAAGTATTGATAACATAAAA
>NZ_JAHCZC010000090.1:0-6332 GCF_018501135.1 Campylobacter sp. 2018MI13
AACATTAACAAAAAATATTGATATTATTATTTAAATTATTTTAAAGGATAAATAATGCAAAAGAGTGTTGCTAAATTATTTTTAAGACTTCGTTGATGCTTACTACTATTTTTTAATTTCCCAGATTTTATCATTGTTAATTTTTATTATTGTTAGTTTTATCATTATTATTTAGGTTATTTTAGTTTTTTGCTCTAAGCAATTTAGTTATTTATTTTTATTAAAAGGATTAATTATGAAAAAGTTATTTTTAGGTTTTGCACTAGTTGCACAAATTTTTGCTCAAGATATTTTAAAAGTAGGAACATCTCCTGGTTATGCACCATTTGAATATATGAAAGATGGTAAAATTGTTGGATTTGATATGGATTTAGTGGAAGAAATAGCAAAAATACTAGATATTAAAGTTGAATTTGTTGCTATTGAATTTGATGGTTTAATCAATGCTTTAAAAGCAGGAAAAATTGATGTTATAGCTTCTGGAATGAATGAAACCCCACAAAGAGCAAAAAGTGTTGATTTTTCTAATTCATATTATAACGGGGTAAATTATTATGTTAAATTAAAAGAAAATACTAATATAAATTCTTTAGAAGATTTATCAAAAGGGGCTA
Source organism: Campylobacter sp. 2018MI13 (assembly GCF_018501135.1). Taxonomy (NCBI): domain Bacteria; kingdom Pseudomonadati; phylum Campylobacterota; class Epsilonproteobacteria; order Campylobacterales; family Campylobacteraceae; genus Campylobacter; species Campylobacter sp. 2018MI13. The sequence continues at coordinate 615 of NZ_JAHCZC010000090.1, forward strand.
AATTAGGAGCTCAATTAGGCACTTTACAAGCTGATGAAGTTAGTAAAATTAAAGGCGTAAAACCATATTTAAATTCTGAATTAATAGTTTTTGTTTTAGCAACGGTTAATAAAAAAATAGATGGTTTTGTATTAGACGCTGCTGTGGCTAAAGGCTATATTAATACTTATCCTGAACTTAGCGTATTTGCTAAAACACCAATTTTAGGTGATGGAGTGAGTTTTGCATTTGCTAAAGGTAATACAAAATTAAAAGATGATTTTAATAATGCCTTAAAAATTCTAAAAGACAACGGAACTTATGTAAAATTATTACAAAAATACGATTTAGATAATTAAGGAGAAAGTATGAAAAAAATTGTTTTAGCTTATAGTGGTGGGCTTGATACTTCAGCAATTATTCCTTGGCTTAAAGAAAATTATGATTGTGAAGTGTATGCTTTAGTAGCTGATGTGGGTCAAGATAAAAATGAATTAGTAGATGTTAAACAAAAGGCATTTAATTCAGGGGCAAAAGATTGTGTGGTAGTTGATTTAAAAGAAGATTTTGTTAAAAACTATATATATCCTACAATTTTAAGCGGGGCATTATATGAAGGCACATATTTACTAGGCACTTCAATGGCAAGACCGGTAATTGCTAAGGCTTTAGTTGATTATGCAATAAGCATTAATGCTGATGCTATCGCACATGGAGCTACAGGAAAAGGTAATGATCAAGTAAGATTTGAATATACTATAAACGCACTAGCACCTAAGTTAGAAGTTATAGCTCCTTGGAGAATTTGGAATATGAAATCAAGAGAAGATTTGCTTGATTTTTTAGCGTTAAAAAATATTAAAACAACTGCGAGTAAAGAAAAAATCTATAGCAAAGATGCAAACGCTTGGCATATTTCAACTGAAGGTGGAGTTTTAGAAGATACTACAACTTTTAATAATGAAGATTGTTTTTGTCTAAGTGTAAATCCAAAAATCGCTCCTAATGAAGCTGAATTAGTAAAATTAAGCATTGAAAAAGGTGTGGTTACAAAGGTAAATGATATTAGTCTAAGTCCTTATGAAGCTTTAAATAAGCTTAATGAAATAGGGGCAAAACACGGAGTTGGTAGGATTGATATTGTAGAAAATAGGCTTGTAGGAATGAAATCAAGGGGATGTTATGAAACACCTGGCGGAACAATTATAAATACTGCTTTAAGAGCGCTAGAACAAATCGTTCTTGATAGAGATAGCTTAAAATTAAGAGCTATGTTAGGACTTGAAATGAGCTATTTAGTGTATGATGGTAAGTGGTTTTGCCCTACAAGAGCTGCTATTAGTGCTGCGATTAATGAATTTAGCAAAGATTTAAATGGAGAAATAATTATAGAATTATATAAAGGCAATTGCAATGCAATGAGTAAAAGCTCTCCTAATAGTCTTTATGATAAAGATTTTGCAACTTTTAGCGAAGATGAAGTTTATAATCAATTTGATGCAGCAGGATTTATAAGACTATTTAGCTTAAGTGCAAAAATTAGAGCACTAAAAAAATCTTAATTTAATATTTTAGGTCTTTTCATTAAGACCTAAAATTATTCTATTTCTATATTTATTTACAATCTAATTCTATTTTCTAGCTATTCAAAACACTATTATTACGATATTTGTTTTAATTTTTACACAAAGCATATTGATGAATTAAATAATATTTTTTATCAAAAAATAAATTATAAAACTATAAAATTTTATATAAATAATATTTTTTATTATCTAAAAAACTTTATAATCTTTTTACTTTAATTAAAAGGAGAAAATAATGAAAAAAATTATGTTATCTTTAAGTTTATTAGTAGGTTTAAATGCTGCTAGTTTAATTGATGAAGCAAAAGAAGCAGGTTTGGTTGCTATACCTAGCGATAAAGCCAAATTAGAAGAATTAATTAAACAATATGCACCTGATTATGTAGAATATCCTACCACTAAAGAAAGAGTTGAGCTTGGTAAAAAACTATATTTTGACCCAAGAATTTCAAAAAGTGGAATTATATCTTGCAATACCTGTCATAATTTAGGTTTAGGTGGAACTGATGGAGTTCCAGCAAGTACAGGGCATAAATGGTCTCCTAATCCACATCATCTAAACTCTCCAACGGTTTATAATTCTGTATTTAATTCTTCGCAATTTTGGGATGGTCGTTCAGGTCATTTACAAGACCAAGCAAAAGGGCCTATTCAATCATCAGTAGAAATGGCAGCTATACCAAGTGAAGTTGTGAGCAAAATTACTTCAATTCCTGAATATGTTAATGATTTTAAAAAAGCTTATGGAGATAAAAAAATTGATTTTGATTTAATTGCTACAAGTATTGGTATTTTTGAAAGAACCTTAATAACTCCATCAAGATTTGATGAATTTTTAAATGGTAATGAAAAAGCTTTAAGTAAAGAAGAAAAACAAGGATTAAAACTATTTATAGATAAAGGTTGCACTGCTTGTCATACAGGTATTAATCTTGGTGGGACACTACAAGCATTTGAAGTAGCTAATAAATATAAATATGCAAATATAGGTGATTTTAAAGGAGATAGCGATGGTTTAATTAAAGCTCCTACATTAAGAAACATTGAATTAACCGCACCTTATTATCATAATGGTGCTATTTGGGAATTAGATGAAGCTGTTAAATTAATGGGAAAAATCCAATTAGGAATAGAAATAAATGATGAAGAATCACAATTAATAATTACATTCTTAAAATCACTAACAGGTAAAATGCCTGATATTACATATCCTAGCTTACCTGCTTCAACTTCTAAAACAATCAAACCTGATTTAGAATATTAAACATTCCTAGCTAAATGCTAGGAATTTAAATTAAAATAATGCTTCTTTATTTTCTTCAACTTTTGGAATAAATAGTTTTAATCCACCTAGCATATGAAAATGTAAATGAAACACTTCTTGTCCTGCATCAGCACCTACATTAGTAAGTAATTTATATCCGCTCTTATCAAGTCCTAATAATTTTGCAACTTCGTGAATAAAATCTGTCATTTTTGCCATTGTAGCACCATCAACATCTTGAAAACTTACAAATCTTTTTTTAGGAATTATTAATATATGAACAGGAGCTTTTGGGTCTATATCGTGAAATGCTAAAAATTCATCATTTTCTAAAACTTTACTAGATGGGAGTTCGCCTATTACAATTCTTTCAAAAACATTTAAATCGCTCATTTTCTTTCCTTTTTTTAATAGTCTTAATCGTTTATTTATGTAATTTACACTAAAATTGTAAAAAATCAATAAAAAGGCTAACTCTTGGAAGATATTTTAATTAGTTTAGATAATTGTTCTTCGCTTGAAGAATTAGAGCAAATAAAGGTGCAAATTCTTGGTAAAAAAGGTTATTTAACAAGTGAATTTGCTAAGTTAAAAGACTTAGAAGGTGATGAAAAAAAACAAAGAGCAGAAATTTTAAATAAATTAAGAGATGAATTTAATGATAAATTTACTCAAAAGCAAAAATATTTAAAAGATGAATTTATAAAAGCAAAAGCTAAAAAAGATGCTTTCAATTTTGCTTATTTTGATGAGCGTTCAAATTCTGGTGCTCTTCATCCTGTAATGAGCACAATGGATAAGATAATTGATTATTTTTTAAGACAAAATTTTAGTCTTGAAGAAGGTCCGTTGATTGAAGATGACTTTCATAATTTTGAAGCTTTAAATTTACCTAAATCACATCCTGCTAGAGATATGCAAGATACTTTTTATTTTATAGATAAATTACTACTTAGAACTCAAACAAGTCCGGTGCAAATAAGAACTATGAAAAAACAAAATCCACCTATTAGAATGATTGCACCTGGTGCCGTATTTAGAAGAGATTTTGATATTACACACACTCCTATGTTTCATCAAATAGAAATGCTTGTGGTTGAAGATGGGGATAAAATATCTTTTGCTAATTTAAAATATGTTTTAGAAGAATTTTTAAGATATATGTTCGGAGATGTAAAAGTTAGATTTCGTCCAAGCTTTTTCCCATTCACAGAGCCTAGTGCAGAAGTTGATATATCTTGTGTATTCTGCGGCGGTTGTGGTTGTAGAATTTGTAAGCAAACTGGCTTTATTGAAGTTATGGGTTGTGGTATGGTTCATCCAAATGTATTTAAAAATGTTGGCTATAAAAATGTTAGCGGATATGCTTTTGGTTTAGGAGTTGAGCGATTTGCAATGCTACTTCATAAAATACCTGATTTAAGGTCATTGTTTGAAGGAGATTTAAGATTATTGGAGCAATTTAAATGATAATTAGTAAGAATTGGTTAAATGAATTTATAGACTTAAAAAATATTAGCACAGATGAATTAGTAAAAACTTTAAATAGCATAGGTTTAGAAGTTGATGGAGTAACTACAATTATAGCTCCTAAAAAAGTTGTAGTTGCAAAAGTAATGAGTAAAGAAAAGCACCCTGATGCTGAAAAATTAAGTATTTGCCAAGTAGATACTGGTAATGAAGTTTTACAAATCGTATGTGGAGCTAAAAATGTTGAAGCAGGGCAATTTGTAGCAGTTAGTTTAGAAGGTGCACAAATTGGTGATATTACTATTAAAAGAGCTAAATTGCGTGGGGTTGAGAGCAATGGAATGATATGCTCATCAACTGAACTTGGATTTGCCAAAATAAATGATGGCATTATGGTTTTAGATAATAGTATAGGCGAACTTACTTTAGGTAAAGAATTATGCGAATATCCTTTATTTAATGATGAATTAATTGAAATTGAGCTAACTCCTAATCGTGGGGATTGCTTAAGTATTAATGGTATAGCAAGAGATTTAAGTGCAGCATTAGATATTAATTTAAAAGAAAAGAAACCTTTTAAAGATGTTGATAATGCAGAAGGTATTAGAAGAATTTTAAATGTTCATTTTAGTGATGGAATTGATGGTAATTTAAATATAAAAGCAATAGAATTATTAAATAATATTGAAAATACTTTAAAGGTTAAATTAAGATTAGCTAGTATTGAAGAATTAAAAGATAATGCTATAGAAAACTTATTATCTTACACAACACATGCAAGCGGGGTATTATTTAATGCAGTTGATTTAAGCAAATTATGCAATGAATGCGAACAAATAAGTTTAGATGTAAAAACCAAAGAAAACAAAGAATTTGTTATTAAGTATAAAGATAAAGAATTAGCAATTGCTGGAATTACACAAAATGAAGAATTTAAAATAGATAAAGATAGTAAAAAAATAATCATAATTGCAAATTATGTAAATCCTAAAATAATCGCAAATACCCATAAAAATTATAAAAATACAGATATTTATAGAAGTTTTAGGGGTAGCGAACCAGAGCTTAATATAGGAATTGATTATTTATTTAATTTGTTACAACTTAATAAAAACATTAAAATTTATGGTAGTTCTTGTCAAAATACCCCAAGCAAAGAAAAAATATCAATTAATTGTAATATTAGTGAGCTTGAAAATATGATAGGTCAGTCTTGCGAAAAAAATGATGTTGTGAAAATTTTAAAAAGATTAGGGTTTGAATTAAGTATTGCTGAAGATAATCTATATTTAAAAGTTCCATTTTATAGACACGATATTAATAATTCTGCTGATATTTGTGAAGAAATAGTAAGAATGATTGGTATTGATAATATTAAGCCTAAACCACTTGATTTTTATGAATTAAACAGAACAAACA
>NZ_JAHCZC010000091.1:0-6238 GCF_018501135.1 Campylobacter sp. 2018MI13
AAAAAATACAATAACGAACAACTTCAAAATATAAATACCGCATATTATAAAAAATTTAAACTAAATCTAGTAAGCGTAAATAGCCTAAAAGCAATGATAAATTGTAAGCTTGATTTTATGAGAAAAGATATAATTTTAAATTTCTCAAATCTTGAAAAAAATTTAATAATTTATCTTTCTAATTATTTTAAAGAGCACGATATAAAAATATTAAAAACTAAATTTATTATCACTTATAAAGATGAAAATACCTTAAGTTTATTAGATAAACTATGTGCTTGTAACGAGCATTTAAATTACTGCGTAAGCTTTAGTCTAAGCGAATTGGCTTATTTGCAATTTAAAAAAGAAATTAAAAATGAGCTGAAAAAAGACAATAGGTTTTTAAATGTTTGTATGCTTTTAGAAGAACATTTTAAAACATTGGGAGTGGAAGTAGGAGCTAGTTTTGATGTTGTAAGGAATAAATATCTTAAGTTAAGTAAAGTTTATCATCCTGATTTTCACTCGGAAAAAAGTGAAGAAGTAAAAAGAGTGTTAAAAGAAAAATTTGAAGAAATAAATATCGCATATGAAAGCCTAAAACCATTGTATAAAAATGTAAGTTAATATAATTATTAGAAATTTATAATAATTATCAGTTTCTTTAAAGGTTAATTGAGTATCATACTCAAAATTATTTTTAAGGAGAGTTTTATGTCAGTTTTGGTTATTGGTGCAGATGAGATTACCCCTATTAAAGCAGTTTTACATGACTTAGGTGCAAAAACAATCACTCATTGGGATGCTAGAAATGAAAATAGAGTAAATCGTCAAAGCATTCCACAAGATACTGGCTGTGTTGTTATGCTTACAAGTTTTTTAAATCATAACACTATGAAAAAAATAAAAAGTCAAGCTAAAAAAAGAAATATACCTTTAGTATGTGCTAAGCGTTCTGTTAGTTGTGTGTATTGTGAATACTGCAAGGTTTTGGGTTTAAATAAGTAAGTTTTAAAATAGAATTTGAAATCAATTATTTAATTTCAAATTCTAAATATTTTAATTATTCAATAATTAAGCCAAAGCCACTTAAAGCTGCAAATTGTTCTTGATTGCCTAAAAATTTAAACTTATTAATGCCTAAATCTTTTAAAATCTGCGCTCCTATGCCATAGTTTTTATCATCGCTTTTTAAGCCTTCCATAAATACTAGCATACCACCTTCTTTACTTAAATCATCTATTGATTTTAAAGTTTCTTCTAATTTAGTAGCATTTAAAATATTAATATCTTTAGAACTCTTATAAAACTTAATCAGACTTTTTTCATTTTTACCTGCAAAAGCAAAAATAGTGTGAATATCTCCTAAAAAATCTTTATATACAATCTTTTTAACGTCTTTACATAGTAATTTGGTTTTTTCTTCACTAATTTTTGATACTAAGCTTTCATTTTGTAATCTATATTTGATTAAGTCTTCAATAGTTACTAATTTTATATTGTGCTTTTTGCCAAATTCTATTAAATCATCACGTCTAGCCATTGTTCCATCAGGATTCATAATTTCACAAATTACACAAGCATGAGTAAGACCAGCTAATTTACACATATCAACCGTTCCTTCCGTATGCCCTGTTCTAACTAATACACCGCCATCTTTTGCTATTAACGGATTAATATGACCAGGTCTTACAAAATCACTTGCAACTGCATTTTTATTTGCAAATAATTTTATAGTAGCATCTCTTTCGCTAGAACTAACACCTGTACTTGCCGTTTTAATATCTACGGTGATAGTAAATGCCGTTTCATGATTAGAAGTATTTTTAGGAACCATTAGCGGTAATTCAAAATGCTCTGCAATTTTTTTATCTAGTGCTACACAAACAACGCCCCTAGCATGTGTTAATGTGAAATTCACCTTTTCTGGCGTGCTAAATTCTGCTGGAAAAATCAAATCACCTTCATTCTCCCTATCTTCAGCATCTAGCATTATCAACATATTTCCTTTTTTTAATTCTTTTATACCTTCTTCTATACTAACAAAAGACATATTTTTCCTTTTAATAATTATTTTAATTAAGTGTATGTAAAAATAATATATAAATGTTTAGAAATACAAAAAAAATAAGTAAAAATTATTTTTTTAAAAATTTTACTTGACAAATATATTTTTTTGATATATAATCACGCTTTTAATTTGCATTGGGGTATCGCCAAGCGGTAAGGCAACAGGTTTTGGTCCTGTCATTCAGGGGTTCGAATCCCTTTACCCCATCCACTTTTTTGTCGCGAAATAGAGCAGTGGTTAGCTCGTCGGGCTCATAACCCGAAGGTCGGGGGTTCAAATCCCTCTTTCGCAACCATTTTAGCGTAATTAGAATACTTATTTAATATATAAATCTTTATCAGACTTCTTTTTTATATAAATGTTTAGAATTCTAACATCTTTGAACTTAAAAAATTCTTAAAATAGTTTAGTTTTATTTTACTTTGAAAATGTTGTTTTTTTATGTTGGTTTATTGCTTTTCTTAAGTGAAACTTAATAAGGTTGAAATGCCTATGTGATAGGCGTTTAAGGGGCGAATTTTTAAAATCTCGCAAAATTGTATAATATAGACAAGGCGGGGTTCGTTACGGCGTTGGGCTCACGCCCCCCCCCGCCATAACTCACGCCCTTTTTATTCTCTCTTAGATTATTTAGCTTTAAATTTAATAAACTTAAAGATATAGCCTTTAAATGCGTTTAATGGTGCTTTAAATCATTAAAGGGCTAATAATAAAGGTAAATATTGTTTTTAGTAGATTTTTGAAATAAAGGGCGTTTTTATGCGTTTGTGGTGTTAATGCTAACGCATTAACTAGAGTAAAAACGCTTTGCGTTTTTATTGCTACGGCTTAAAAGGGATTACCTTTTAAGCCTTTATGGGGGTTTCCCCCATACCCCAACAAAGCATAAAGCATAAATTAGTAAAAATTAATTATTGTTATTTAAAGGAGTTATAACGCTTTCTAAAATGCTATTAATTACCATTTTTGAAAGGTTTTTATTGCGTGTTAAGTAGCCGTGTGTAGTTGTAATGTTTGAATGTCCTAAGGTAAGCATTACGCTTTCCATACTAAGTCCTAAATGATTAATAGCATAAGTTCCTATTAAGTGTCTTATGTCGTGAAGTCTCATTTTTGGTAGATTGTTTTTATTTAAAAAGTTATTCCAAGCTCTACGCAAATCTATATATTTATTTGCCGTATCTGGGTTTGTAAAAACGAAATCTTCTTCGGAATTGAAAAAAGTCCATTCAAAATGTAGTTTTAATCTATCTTTTAAAAGTGGTGTTAAAGAATATTCCATAGTTTTAGAGATTTTACAATTTTCGGAGCGTATTATATAGCTTTCGTTTTTAAAATCTATATCTTTCCACTTAAGGCTTAAAACTTCGTTTTTTCTTCTTCCGTGTAGTAAGAATAAAAAAATATTACTATACTTATCTTTATTATTAACAATTGCTTTAATTATATTCTTTTGAATATCGGTTGTATATCTAAAATAAAGCTATTTTTGATTTACAGCCTTTTTTAATAATTTATCAAATATCTTACTAAAAACCTTAAACTTAATTTATATCTTGATTAGCTGCAAAAAATCTCATTGTTGCAATTTCATCTAACTCTAATGCTTGTTTTTTTTCAAATTCTTTTTTCTTTTTTTTAATTTCTTCATCGTGTAAGTATTTTATTTTCTCATAATCTAGCGAAGCTTTTTTATACAAATGAGTAAAATGTACTATCTCTTTTTCACATAAACTAATTTTTTCTAGTAATTCTTTTTGTTTATTTAAATTAAAAAAAATCGCTTCATTTGCTAATTTTATTTCAAGTATAGTTTTTGGTTCTGGATATGTGTCTAATTCTTTTTTTACTAATTCAAATTCTTGTTCAATTGCAGTTTTTTTAAGTTTTGCTTTATTTAAAGCAAGCTCTGCATTTTGTAAAGCTTGCTTTTTTACACTTAATATTTGTTTAAATTTCATAAAATGATTGTATCTTCACGCTCAGGAGAAGTAGAAATCATTTTTATTTTTACACCAACTAATTCTTCAATTTTTGAGATATATTTTTTCGCATTTACAGGTAAATCATCATATCTTCTAATTCCATAAATTTTACCAAAGCCATCAACACTTTCATAAATTGGTTTTACATTTTCTAAATCAGCTGGAACATAATCAATTATTTCGCCCTTATATTCATATGCTTTACAAATCTTAATACTATCAAAATTTTCTAAAACATCTAATTTCATTAAAGCAAGTTCGCTAAGTCCGTTTAATCTAGCAGTATATCTTACAGCTACTGCATCAAACCATCCGCAGCGTCTTTTTCTACCTGTACTAACACCTATTTCTTTTCCTATTTCGCCTATTCTTTCGCCCTGCTCTGTTTTATCTTCTGTAGGGAAAGGTCCGTGTCCAACTCTTGTAGTATAAGCTTTTACTATTCCTATTGATTTGCCTGCTTCATAAGGACTTAATCCTAAACCACTTAAAGCTCCTGCAGCAATAGTTGTTGAACTAGTTACATAAGGATAAGTTCCGTGGTCAATATCTAATAAACTACCTTGAGCTCCCTCTAATAAGACTTTTTTATCTTCATCTAAAGCTTTCCATATAAGTCTTGTAGTATCACAAATAAATGGTGCTAACATTTCTTTATATCTTTTAAGATTAGCCAAAAGCTCATTTGCATCAGGTGCATTTACACCTAAAGTATCAAAATATGGTTTATTTATCACAAAATCTTTCAAAATTGCATTACAAAGTTTTTCAGGTTCAAGCAACTCACTTACTCTATGTCCGCTTCTTGAAATCTTATCAGCGTAGCAAGGTCCTATTCCTTTACCAGTCGTTCCTATTGCATTATCACCTTTAAATTTTTCTTTAGCAATATCAATTTGTGCATGATAGCTTAAATTAAGATGAGCTCTATCACTAATAAATAATCTACCTTCTAAATTATCAAATTGAGCCATTTCTGTAATCAAAACTTCAGGATTTAATACAACCCCGTTTCCTATTACATTTTTACAACGATGATGCAAAATACCACTAGGTAATAAATGTAAAGCATAACGAACTCCATCAACCCAAATAGTATGACCTGCGTTGTGTCCTCCTGCACTCCTACATACAAAATCATAGTTAGCACATAATTTATCTACAACTTTGCCTTTACCTTCATCTCCCCACTGAATACCTACTAATATGTCAGCTTTGCTCATATATATCTCCTATAAAAATATTATTTCCGTTTTCATACATTTGCATAATTTTATCTCTATTTTTTTCTTTCACTAAAGATACTAATCTACTCATATAATCTGCTTTAATAGCCAATTCTTCATTAGTAAAATCAAAATTTCTAATATTATTTAAGAATTTATCAAAATCTAAATTATCAAAAGATTCATTATTGTTAATTCTATTGCCAATTACTTTATAGTAATATTCGCAATACAAAATATCTAAATTCTCATTATTTACAATTCTATTTTTACAAAATACAACAAAATTATCCAATTCTGCTGGGTCGTATTCTTGTCTAAAAATTAAACAATATAAATTCTCACCTAAAGAATTCTTAGTTACAACATAGCTTAATTTATTAGGATGCAATATGTTATTAAAGTCTTTTAAATAAACAATATCCTTAATAGAACAAGTTTTGCCATCTAATATATTTGCAATAATTTTATCTTGTTCTTTTGCTAACAAGTCTTTTAAATATATCTTAGGTACATTTTGAGTATTTAATAAATTTCTTAGTTCTTTATTAGCACTAATACATTTAAATTCTTTATCAAATATACCTATGATAGAATTACTTTGTTTATAAATATCACTAAAAGATATAGGTTCTTTTATTTCATCTTCTAATATATCTTGTTTTAATAAAGCAAGATGAGCTGTTATATTTAAAAACCTAGCTTGTTTACTATCATAATTATAATCTCTTGAAATATTAAAGCTAACTTTAAATTCTGCATATCTACCATTATTTTGTCTTAAATATAAATTTTGTTCAATTACTTTAGAATAATTTGTAAAACTATTATCTTTAAGATTTTTTAATTTTAATAAAAATTCAATATAAGCAGGATAGCTACTTTTATGTAAAAGCTCTTTAAAATAAGTATAACTTAAAGCTGTATAACCTAAAATTCTATCTATATTTTTACTACAACTTCTTATTTTTAAC
>NZ_JAHCZC010000092.1:0-6096 GCF_018501135.1 Campylobacter sp. 2018MI13
TAAATACCCTAATGATTATGAATTACCATTACTTAAACATAGTATAAGGCTAAAGACTTTTAATAAATATTTTTTGATTTTATTAATTTGGTTTATTTTTATAATCGCAGCGTTTAAATATAGTGATGAAATTATTATAATGTATTTTTTAATTATTTTAAATCCTATAATTACGCTAGTTTTTGAGCTAAAATTTAATTTAATCAAAATTAATTTTTATGATGATTTTTTAAAATTTGAATATGGATTTTTCTTATTTAAAGTCAAGTATAAGAAAATAAAATATATAGATTATCAAAGAATTTATATTCAAACTAGATATATTAATTTTATTATTAATACAAATAAATTGAGCGAAGATGATTTGGATTATTTAGCTATAAGTTTAAAAAATAATTCCTAATTAATTAAATTAGGAATTATGAAAAATTTAATTATGAAAATAAACCATTAACACTTTCATTATGATAAACACGGCGAATAACTTCTCCAAATAAAGGTGCAACACTTAAAACTGTTATTTTTTTACATTCTTTTGCTAGTGGTATAGTATCAGTTACTATTAATTCATCTAAAGCACCATTTTCTATTCTATCATAAGCTGCTCCACTTAAAACAGGATGAGTACAGCAAGCAATTACACTTTTAGCTCCTAATTTTTTAAACACTTCAGCAGCTTTAACAATAGTTCCTGCAGTATCAATCATATCATCAACTATAATTACATCTTTACCATTTACATCGCCAATTACATTCATAACTTCGCTTTCATTAGCTTTTTCACGGCGTTTATCAACAATAACAAGTTCTAAATCTAGTGCTTTTGCAACAGCTCTTGCACGAACAATTCCGCCTGTATCAGGACTTGCAACTACTGCTTTACTTAAATCTCTTTGTTTTAAATGTTCGTTAAAAATAATACTTCCGTATAAATTATCAACAGGGATATTAAAAAATCCTTGAATTTGACCTGCATGTAAATCAATAGTAGCTACACGGCTAATTCCTGCAGTTTGCATTAAATCAGCTACTAATTTTGCACTAATTGGAACTCTAGGAGCTGCTTTTCTATCTTGTCTAGCATATCCAAAATAAGGAATTACAGCAGTGATTGAATTAGCTGAACTTCTTTTTAATGCGTCAGTTAATATTAATAATTCCATTAAATTATCATTCGCTGGCGCGCAAGTGCTTTGGATAATAAATACATCTTTACCACGCACACTTTCTCCAATTTGAACGCTAATTTCTCCATCACTAAAACGCTTAACTCCAGCATCGCTTAATTTACAATCTAATCTTTGAGCGACTTTATTGGCAAATTGAATATTTGCAGAACCCGAAAAAATGGTATAACCTCTCATAAAATAACCTTTCTAAATTAATAAAATGAGCTATTATATCTTAAAAAACTTATTTGTAAATTTGTTACAAAAAGTAACATATTGTTAAAAATATTACGATTATTCTTAATCTTGTTGTTATTATATGCTAAATTCAGCATTTAAAATTAAAATATTAAAATCTTATCACGAAAGGAAAATTATGGAATTTACACCTAATTTTAACCCACTTGGCAACATTTGGTTAAGTGCATTTGTAGCGTTTTTACCTATACTTTGCTTTTTTCTTTGCCTAGTGGTTTTTAAGACAAAAGGTTATGTGGCAGGTTTTTTAACTGTTGTTACAGCCATTCTTGTTGCAGTTTTTGCTTATAAAATGCCGTTAAATGCTGCATTTGCTAGTATTATAGTAGGTTTTACTACTGGTATTTGGCCTATTGCTTGGATTATAATAGCAGCTATTTTTCTTTATAAGCTTTCAATTAAATCAGGTCAATTTGAAGTAATTAAACAAAGTATTATGACAATTACGCCTGATCATCGTATTCAAGTAATCATCATTGGATTTTGTTTTGGAGCATTCTTAGAAGGTGCTATTGGATTTGGTGGCCCTGTTGCAATTACTGCTGCTTTACTTGTTGGTTTAGGTCTTAGACCATTACAAGCAGCTGGATATTGTATGATAGCAAACACAGCTCCTGTTGCATTTGGTGCTATTGGTATTCCAATTATTGCAATGGCTCAAGCTGTTGGAATACAACAATATGAAGTTGCTGCTATGGTTGGTAGAATTTTACCTCCGTTTAGTTTTTGTATTCCATTTTTTATAGTATTTTTAATGGATGGTATGAAAGGTATTAAAGAAACTTTCCCTATTGTATTTGTTGCAGCTATTTCTTTTGCTATAGCACAATTTTTATCAGCAAACTTCTTAGGTGCTGAATTACCTGATATTATTTCAGCTATTGTTTCTTTAGTAGCTACTGCTGTTGCTGCAAAAACATTTAAACTTAAAAATATTGTAAGATTTGATGATAAAAAAGATTTTAGCGATGTAAAAATTTTAAGCATCAAAGAAATTGTTTATGCTTGGTCACCTTTCTTATTATTAATTGTATTTGTTGTTATATGGACTCAAGGTTGGTTTAAATCATTATTTGGAACTGATGCAGCTTTAGCATTTACAAATCTTAAATTATCATTTGCTAGTTTAGGTGATTTAGCAGTTATTAAACCATCACTTGTAGAAGGTGGAAAAGCAGGAACTCAACCTTTAGGACTAGGAATTCCATTAATCAACACTCCAGGAACAGCTATTTTATTTGCTGCAATTGCAAGTATATATATTTTAAAAGTAAAAGCTAGTGATGCTAAAGTATGCTTTAATGATACTTTAAGAGAAATGGCGTTTCCTATTTTAACTATTGGTTTAGTTGTTGGTTTTGCAAAAATTACTGATTATAGTGGAGCTAGTGGAACATTAGGAATTGCATTATCACAAACTGGTGGAGCATTTACATTCTTCTCTCCTGTAATTGGTTGGATTGGAGTATTCTTAACAGGTTCTGATACAAGTGCAAACCTTTTATTTGGTTCTTTACAACAAGTTACAGCTCATCAATTAGGATTTCATGACACATTATTCTTAGCAGCAAATAGTGCAGGTGGTGTTGTTGGTAAAATGATATCTCCACAAAGTATTGCAGTTGCTTGTGCTGCTGTTGGTCTTGTAGGACGCGAGAGTGAGTTGTTTAAATACACAGTTAAATACTCAATAGCTATGATAATAATTATAGGAATTTGGGTAAGCTTAATTGCATATTTTATGCCTGGAATTATACCACCTAGTATTCCTTTAGCTAAATAATTATGCTTAGTTTAAAAAGGTTAATTAAAAAAAATCTAGGAATATATTTTATGGTTATTGCTAGTTTTGCATTTGCACTCATGGGGTGCTGTGCAAAACTACTTGCAAATACTATGCCTAGTGTAGAAATAATGTTTTTTAGAAATGTTATTGGAGTTATTTTTATAGCTTATTTGATTTATAAAATTCCACATAAAAAATCAGGTGGTAAGTTCTCTTTATTGTTTTTTCGTGGTTTAATAGGAACTATTTCTTTATATTTTTTCTTTTATAATGTCGCTAATATTTCTTTAGGCGGTGCTTTTGCTTTTCAAAAAACAAATCCACTTTTTGTAGCATTAATTGCATTTTTGTTTTTTAAAGAGCAGTTAGGATTTAAAAGTATTTTATATTTATTATTAGCTTTTGGTGGTGTAATGCTGATAATTCAACCATTTGCACCTGAACATTTACATAGTGGTTTTGATATTAAAAACTCAATTTTAGGTGTTTTAAGTGGTTTAACAGCAGCACTTGCTTTAACAAGTGCTAGGGAATTAGGAAAGTTTTACAATACTGAAGTTATAGCATCAAGTTTTTTTATACTAGGAACAATTTTACCTATATTATCTATGCTAGGCGGAGAGTATTTAAATGAGAGTATTATTAGGCATTTTGATTTTGCTTTTGCTACATTTGTAATGCCTGTTGGATATAAAATATGGATTTTAATTATTTTAATGGGCTCTTTATCGATTCTATACCAAATATATGTAACAAAAGCCTATAAAGCAGCTAAAAAGGCTGGGGTTGTAGCTGGAGTTGGATATATTGATGTTGTATTTACTTTATTTTTAGGAATACTTTTAGGAGATGATTTACCAAGTTTTGTAGTTTTAACAGGTATAATCTGCGTTTTAATAGGTGGTATAGGAATAAGTTTAAGTAAGGATAATAAAAAATGAGAAAAATAATATTATTTGCAGGACCTTGCGTTATAGAAAGTCCTGAAATTGTTACAGAAGTTGCAAAAAGATTAGAAAAAATTGCAAAACATCCACAAATTGATTTTTATTTTAAATCAAGTTTTGATAAAGCAAATCGCACAAGTTTAGATAGTTTTAGAGGACCTGGACTTGAAAAAGGTTTGCAGATTTTAGCTGATATAAAATCTAAATTTGGATATAAAATAATTACAGATATTCACGAGAGTTATCAAGCTGAAATTGCAGCTCAAGTTGTTGATACTCTTCAAATTCCAGCTTTTTTATGCAGACAAACTGATTTATTAGTTGCAGCTGCTAAAACTAAAGCTATTGTAAATATCAAAAAAGGTCAATTTTTAAACCCAAGTGATATGAAATATAGCGTAGCAAAAGTAGCACAGACTAGAGGGTATGATTATAAAACTAATGATGAAAGTTTTTTTGCTTGCTCTGATATTGGAGAATTATCATATAAAGATTTAAAAGACGAAGATTTTTCAAAAGCTCATCAAATGGCAAGAGAAGCTGGTGTTTTAGCGGTTGAGCGTGGAACTAGTCTTGGATATGGGAATTTAGTTGTTGATATGAGATCTCTTAAAATTATGAGAAATTTCGCACCTGTTATATTTGATGCTACACATAGCGTTCAAATGCCTGGAGCAGCAGGTGGTAAGAGTGGTGGAGATAGCTCTTTTGTATTGCCTTTAGCAAGAGCTGCTGCTGGAGTTGGCGTTGATGGATTTTTCTTTGAAACACATTTTAATCCGTGTGAAGCTTTATGCGATGGACCTAATATGGTAGCTACTAGCAAATTAGAAGAGAAAATTAATTTATTATTGAAAATATTAAATAAGGAATAAGTATGAATATTATTGAAGGACAATTAAAATTAAATGGTAATGAGAAATTTGCCATAATAAATGCTAGATTTAATAGTTTTATAACTGATAAATTAGTTGAAGGTGCTAAAGATGCTTTTGTTCGTTTTGGTGGAAATGAAAAGAATTTAGATTTAATTTTAGTTCCTGGTGCTTTTGAATTACCTTATGCTTTAAAACAAGCAGTGAAGAAAAATTATGATGGAATAGTGGTTTTAGGTGCTGTTATTCGTGGAGATACCCCACATTTTGATTATGTATCAGCAGAATGCACTAAAGGTGTTGCAGCTATAACTTTAGCAAATGATACTCCAATTAGTTTTGGTGTTCTTACAACAAACACTACAGAGCAAGCTATGGATAGAGCAGGAATTAAAAGTGGTAATAAAGGTTATGAAGCTATGGTAACTACTATTGAAATGCTAAATTTACAAAGAGTTCAAAATGGCAACTAGACATCAAGCTAGAAAAACGGTTGTAAGTTTATTGTATTCATTTGATTATGTTCAAAATAGTGAGCATGTAAATGATTATTTAGAAGAGCATAAAATAAGAAATGCTATTCGTGAATGGGCTTTAGAATTATTTAACGGCGTTCAAACAAATCTATTAAAAATAGATGAGTGTTTAAAAGGTATTTTAGAAAGCAATGAGGTTAGTAATTTAGGTGGTATGGAAAAAGCTATTTTAAGACTTGGTGTTTATGAATTGCTTTTTACAAAAACAGATAAAGCTGTTGTTATAAATGAAGCTATTGAACTAGCTAAAGAATATGCAAGTGATAATGCACCTAAGCTTATTAATGGTGTATTAGATAAAGTTAGAAATTAATTTTAAATTAGCTAATATTTTTTATATTAGCTAATTACTCGTTGAATATTTTAATAGATATTTTTATATTTTATTTTCCAAATTAAATTCCTAATAGTTTTATGATATTTATTAAAATAATCAAAAAGGATAAATATGGAAAATGTTTTAATGCTAATGATAGGGGTATCAATATTATTAGCTTTTATAGTAATCATTGCCTTTATTTGGGG
>NZ_JAHCZC010000093.1:0-6094 GCF_018501135.1 Campylobacter sp. 2018MI13
TAGTAAATTTATATGGGTTGATTTGGAAGATGAAGAGCTGGTTTTAAAATACGAAAAATATGTGTGGAATTATTTACCAAGTCTTATAGGGCTTGATGTTTTTTGTATAGAAAAAATGGCATCGAGAGAAAATTTTATCTATCTAGTAGTCGAAAGCGTCAGATGTATATAAGATACGGATCTTTTATGTTTATATTACTAGCACTTATAATTCTTACATCTATATTAATTAATTTTGTGCCACCTAATCTTTGTATAGTTTTTTCTTGTAAAACTCTTAATAACTTAGCTTGAATACTAGCACTCATTTCACCTATTTCATCAAGAAATAAAGTGCCTTCATTAGCTAACTCAAATAAGCCCAATTTATTAGAATTAGCGTCTGTAAAAGCTCCTTTTTCATATCCAAACAATTCACTCTCTATTAAATTTTCAGGGATAGCAGCCATATTAATAGCTATAAAAGGCTTATTTGCTCTTTTACTATTTTCGTGAATAAATTTTGCAAATACTTCTTTACCAACTCCACTTTCACCGCTTAAAAATACACTGACATTTGTTTTAGCTGCTTTTAAAGCTATTGTTTTTAAATTCTCAAGTTCTTTTGATGAACCTAAAAATCCATTTTGTTTTACCGGAATTTCTTTTTTAATTTTATTAGCTTTTTTTTCTCTAATAATTTTTGCTCTATTTATTGCTTCATATAATTTATCCAAATCAAATGGCTTTGTTAAAAAATCTTTTACTCCAAGTCTTAGTGCTTCAATTGCTTTATTTAAAGTAGCATTTCCTGTAATAATTATAAACTCAGCACTAATTTTTTGTTCTAAAGCTGTTTTTACAAACTCAAGTCCGTCCATTTTAGGCATATTAATATCACTTATTATTAAGTCAAAACTATCATCTAATTCTTTTAAAGCATCAATTGGATTTTTATAAGTTTTTAATTCATAATCATCACTTAATGATAATTCTAAGGATTTTCTCATATTAATATCATCTTCAACTATGGCTATTTTCATACCTTATCCTTTGTGTAAATCAATATTTTACCTTGAGCAAGTTCTGCTTTAAAATAAATTGGCAATAATCTTAAATGAGTTTTTATACTTGCTTTAAAATTATTGACATCAACATATTCACTCACTATCGCTTTATTAACACAATCTATTAAATTTGTTTGTTGGTCTTTTAAACTATCATAAATATTAGACTTTGTAGCATTAATCTCACAAACATAAGTATATCTTGCTTTTTTATCAATACTCATTGCTCTACTTAAGTGAAATTCTTCGTTAGTTAGGACTAGATTAGTAGTACTTAATCTAGCCCAAAATATATAATCAGGATTTGTAGCGTTTAATAATCCTAAAAAGCTAATTAATATGAGAACAATTCGTTCCATTTATATTTATCAATTTTTAGTTCTAATTCAACCGTATAAAGACCATCTTTAAATCCTTCTCCGGTAATATTTGCATTTTTAATAAGTCCATTAACATATGTTGTAATTAACGAGCTTCTAAGCATTGCATCTTTTACATTTTCTCTAGAATTTACTCTAACCCCATAAAGTTTGCCAGCTAATTGACGATAAGCATCAGCTAATGCTGCTCTTTTTGCAAGTGCTAATGCTTGAGCTTGCGAAACTGTGTTTTGAGGTGGAATTCCCTCTCCTACCGAACTAAAAATCATAAGTCTTACTGCTTCTTCTTCAGGACTTAAAACAGGCTCTTGATAACTTGCTTTTTTATAAGCTGTTTTTTGAGTGTTATTTTCTACTTGAACTGTTGTTTCTTTTTTTTGTGGAACACAAGCACAAATAAATATAGCTAAAGCGATGGTGCCTAATCTTTTCACGATTTTTCCTTTAAATAATTATTTAATTGCTTCAAAGCAATTATTATTCCTTTTCTTTAAATAGCTTGTTATAATATGAAAAATAATCTGTTGTTTTGCTTAATTGCTTAGAAATATTTGAATAAAAATTTATTTCATCAATTTGATTATATTCTAAATTATTATCCAATTCAGCTATTTTCTTTAAAGAAGAACATTCATATAAATATAAGTTATTTTTTAATGCAACCATCACACTACCAATAGCCCAAGTTCTACAAAATTCTCTTAAATCATTTCTATTTGGAGTTAGTTGTTTTTTAGCGTATAAATTCGCTGCTAAAACATTGGTATCAAAATATATAAAGTTGTTATATTTATTTTTAATACTATCATATATTTTTTGACTAGGAGCTATTAATAATGTATGCTCAATATAATTATTAAAAATTACTCTATCGCCTATTTGTGGAGTTAATATAGGTAATGGTAAAGCATCTTGTTTTAAATCAGAAAATGTATATAACTCTAATTTAATATTATTGTTCTCATTATTTACAAAACTAGCTCTAGCAACAATTATAGAATATTCTCCAATATCTTTAATAACAATAGCGCCATTTTTTAAATTATTTTCATCATATTTTGCATCAACTATATGAGCATAAGCATAGCCATTATCAATCTTGTCAATAACAGCATTTATAAATTGATTAGCAAATGCAAAAACCGAAAAGCATATTAAAATAAAAGTTTTCTTAAACATATTATCCCTTTAAAATTAAATTACTAAATTATAAGCAAAAAAAAGTAAAATGTCTGCCTTATTTTGGAAATTTTATCATATTTTAAAGGAAAATAATGCGAAAAATCATATTAGTTTTATCTATTTTTTTAAGTTTAAATTTATTCTCAAAAGAATTAAAAATGGAAGAATTAATATGGGAAAGAGGCGAGAGTTTTTTATTTTTCTTACAAAAAAATCAAATTCCATTAAGCATATATCATAATCTTGATAAAGAAGATAAAGAACTAACAGCAGAAATCATAGCTGGGGTTAAATATCAAATATTAAGAGATGAAAATGATAATATAGAACAAATTTTAATACCAATAAGCGAAACTTTACAAATACAAATATATAAGGATTTAGAAGATAAATATGCTATAACATTTACTCCAATTACTTATAAAGTTGAAGAAACAAGTTTAACATTTAAAATAAATAAATCAGTTTATCAAGATATTATAGATAACACTCAAAACTCTAGATTAGCAAGCGCTCTGCTTAGAGCATATGCAGGAACGATTAATTATACAGGAATGAAAAAAGATGATAGAGTAGTAATCGTTTATTCTCAAAAAAGAAGATTAGGTAGAATTTATGGAGATGCAAATATAAAATCAGCTATGATTGAAGTCAATAAAAAGCCTTATTATATATTTAAATATGGAGATAATGATTTTTACGATGAAAACGGAAAACAATTAGAAACATATACTTTTATATTGCCTGTTGGAAATGTTAGAATTAGTTCTCCATTTAACCCAGGAAGATTTCATCCTATTTTAAAAAAATATAGAGCCCATCTAGGAATAGATTATGCAGCACCAACAGGAACGCCAGTAAAAGCAGCAGGTGCTGGAAAAATAATGTTTAGAGGAGTAAAAGGCGGATATGGAAATGTAGTTCAAGTAAATCATTCAAGTGGCTATATGACTTTATACGCACACTTAAGCAAATTTGGTAAATATAAAATAGGAGATAGTGTAAAACAAGGTCAAGTAATTGGCTATGTAGGAACTACAGGTCTTAGCACAGGGCCGCACTTACATTTTGGTATGTATAAAAACAATGCAGCAATTAACCCAGCAACAGTTGTTAGAGTTGCAAAAGATGGTCTGGTAGGCAAAGAAAAGCAAAAATTTGATTTAATAACTAAAGAATATATAAGTGAAATTAAGCATATATTAGAAAGTAAAATAACTCCTATAAAAGAAGAGAATTTTGAAAATATTGTGGAGCTTAATTAAAATATGAAAAATACAGCAGTAGCTTTTGAAATAATACAAGATTTTTTAGATGAAAAAGATGTTAGCTATGCTGAATTATTAGAAGCCCTAAAAATAATAAAAAATGATGATTATGAAGCTTATGAAAACATAATCAAAAGTCTTGATGATGAAGACTTAGGAAATATCGCAACACTAATGCCTGAACATATGTTAAGCGATGTTTTGAAATTATCTTCAAGCAAAAAATTAGCTTTAGCATTAGGCGAATTAGAAAGCGATGATGCAACTGATTTAATGCAAAGCATTGAAGAAATTGATGATGAAAAAGCAAATAGAATTTTTTCAAATCTTAGTAAAGACGAACAAGATGATATTTTATTCTTAAAACGCTACGATGATGAAAAAGCTGGTGCTTATATGCAAACAGAGATTTTTACCGCAAAGCTTAGTGATACTCTAGAAAGTGCTATTAGCAAATATAAAGAGCTTAAAAAAAGCGAAGAAATAGAACATATAATCCAACTTTTTATAACCGATGAGAATGAAAAATTAATTTATAGTTTGCATGTAGGAGATTTAATTTTATATGAATTTAAAGATACTTTTCAGCAAATTCTAGATAAAAATGAAGATTTAGCAAAAGATTTACATTTTATTAGAGATTATGACACTATAAATGATGCTATCTCTATGGTTCAAGACTATGATTTAAGTGTAATTGCTGTAGTTGATAATAATAATAAATTATTAGGAAGAATAACTTATGATGATATACACGACTTAATCCAAGACTATGCAACAGAGCAAATGTATAACTTTGCAGGGGTTGGAGATATTGATAGCGAAGATGAAAATACTATAAAAGCAGCTAAAAGTAGAGCTAAATGGCTTATTGTAAATCTAATTACTTCGTTAATTTCAGCCCATGTTATCGCAATGTTTTCTGATGCAATAGAAAAGTTAGTAGCACTTGCGGCTTTAATGCCAATAGTTGCATCAATGGGTGGAAATACTGGCTCACAAGCACTTGCCGTAACTATTAGAAAACTTGCTTTAGGCGAATTAAGTTATGAGAATTCAAAACATATATTATTAAGAGAAATTGCTATTTCGTTTTCAAACGCAACGATTTTTGCCATTGTTTTAGGAGCTGTTGCGTATTTTTGGTTTTCAATCCCAATGCTAAGCCTTGTGATATTCATATCAATGATTTTAAATTTAGGTTTTGCAGGTTTAATTGGCTCATTAATACCTTTGGTATTAAAAAAATGTGGATTTGACCCTGCACTAGGTAGTGCAGTTTTGCTAACAGCAACCACCGATGCTTTAGGATTTTTTAGCTTTTTATTGCTTGCTAAAATAATATTGCTATGATTTAATTTTCTTTTAACAAAAATATGTTTAAATTTAAGATTTAATTTTCAATAAAAAGGAGATAAAATGAAAATTTCAACAAAACTTTCGTTATGTATACTGATTAGTTTGTGTATCTTAGGCATTAGCCTAATATTTATTTCTAACAAAGGAATGCAAGAAATTGACGATGTAACAACTAAAACAGTAGAAGAACTAGCAGTAAAAGATGCTAGAAGTGCTGCAAAAAGCATTGTATTTGGCTTTTATAATTTTTCTGAAAAATTATATAAAGACTTCGTAAAAGCTGGAGATGGACCTGAAGATGCACTTGAAAGCACAATTGAATATCTTCAAGGTATGAATTTAGATAGCACAAATATTAGATTTTTTGCCGTTAATTCAGATGGAACTTATTTAGTTCATTATCAGCCAGAAAAAGTAGGGAAGAATTTAAAAGCAGATTTAGATATTAAAGGCGAAAGCTATGTAGAAAAATTTGTTAAGAATGGCTTAGCAGGTGGTGGTTTTACAGAAGTTACATTCTTTGATAAGGTAACTAATAAAGATAGAAATATCATTACTTATACTAAAAAAGATAAAAATATGGATATTATCTATGGTTGCACAATAGATATGGATATAACAAATCAAGAAATCGCTGAAGTAGGTAAAATAATTGATGAAGTTATTAGTAGCTCAAATTACAAATTTACATTAGCAGCAGTTGTTATAGCAGCTATAATTTTAATATTAATGATTATCTTCGTAAAATTCCAAATCACTCGCCCACTAAACAATCTAACAGCTAAATCAAACGAACTTAGCAGTGGAGATGGAGATTTAACTAAAAAGCTAGATGATAAAGGTAATGATGAAATAGCTC
>NZ_JAHCZC010000094.1:0-6040 GCF_018501135.1 Campylobacter sp. 2018MI13
ATTTTATACAGATATAATAGTCCTTATTAAACAATAGGCTTAATTAAGTTGTAATAATGAATATTTTATATAGCTAAAATTAAAATAAATATATTTATTAGTTTTTTAAATTCCATTCTAATTTATTGATATAAGTAAAACTAATTTTTTATTAAATTAGTTTTACTTTATAATATTTATTTTTTTAAAATATCTTGAACGCATTCAAGTGGGGTTGTAAATATTTTATCGCAACTTTGCTTGAGAGTATTCATATCTGTGTATTCAAATAAAGTTACATAAGCATTCACTCCGGCAGCTTTAGCAGCTTCTGTATCGTTTAAAGTATCTCCTATCATATAAATTTTACTAAAGTCAAATTCTTTTTTAAGTTCGTTAATTTCAAGCATTTCAGAGCCTTTTAAACGACTTAGTGCTTTATAAATTGGTTCTGGATTTGGTTTGCAGTATTTTACTTCATCACCACCCACAACTACGCTAAAGTCATCTAAAATATCAAAATCTTTTAAAATTTCTTTAGCAAAATAAACAGATTTTGTAGTTACTAATCCTACTTTAGCATTTTTACTAGCAAATTTTACTGCTTCTTTTGCCCCATTTAAAAGACTAGTTCCGTCTTTATAATATATTTTATAATTTTGTCTATATAATTTAACTATATCAGCAACTTGCTCTTTTGGCACTCCTATTGTTTCAAACATTCCTTCAGTAGACATTCCAATTAATGTTTTTATATATTCATCACTTAAATTAAAATTATAACTTTCTAAGGCTTTTCTAAGACTAGTAATTATTGGCTGGGTAGAATCGATTAAAGTTCCATCTAAATCAAAAAATATAATCATTTGTATCCTTTTTTTATTTTAAGCTTAGCAAAATAAAGCTAATTTATTGACAATTTACAAATTTAATTATAAAATCTAATTTAATTGACTTTATCAACTATTAGGAATAACATGTTTTTTAAAAAAATTACCTATGCAAATAGAAAAATCATCAGTAAAGTAAATGAAATTTTAAAGCCATTTAATATTAATGCGACTGATTGGAGAGTATTTTATTATCTTAGCTCAACAAAAAGTGCTAGTTTAAGTGAGATTTGCGAGTTTTATCAGATGGATAAGGCTATTGCGTCTAGGATTTGTAAGAAACTAGAAAAAGCAAATTATTTAGAAATTTCAAGCTCAAATGATAAAAGAGAAAAAATCATTTCACTTAGTTTAAAAGGCAAGGAATTGTTTTTTGATGCAAATATTTTAATTTCTAATTACGAAAAGCAAATTTGTGATGATTTAGACTATGCTGAATTTGGATTGTTCATTAATATGCTTGATAAAATCAATAAAAAATTATAAGGAGTTTTTATGGGATTATCCAAAAAGTATAATATTTGGAATAAGAATTTTATTTGTGTTTTTATTATTAATTTTGTTATTTGTTTAGTGTTTTTTATCACTACGATTGCTTCTACAGATTTTGCAAAAACTATATTACAATCTAGCACAGCAATAGCAGGTCTTGCCAATGGTATTTTTGTAATTGGAGCACTATTATCAAGACTTTATTTTGGCTCAATTATTGATAATATAAACATAAAAAAAGTTATGATTATTAGTTTAGTTTTGTATTTTATACCTAATTTATATTACTTGTTTTTATCAACTAATTTTGAATTAATATTATCAAGATTGCTTGCTGGTATGTGTTATGGTGCATGCTCTTGTGCTTGTGGTGCTGCAGTAGCTAGACTAGTGCCTAGCAATAAAAGAGGAATTGGTATAGGATATTATGCGGTTAGTGTTGTATTAAGTTCTGCTATTGGACCATTTTTAGCAGTATATTTAGTGGGTAAAAATAATTTTAATTTATGTTTTATAATTTCTTTAATTAGTATATTAATAGCATTAATTTCAAGTGTAGTAATAAAAGTTAAAAGATTTAGAAAACATAAGATAAATCATGTTAAAAAATCTTTTTCAATTTTTAATTATATTGAAAAATCGGTTTTGGGTGTTGCTTATGTCGTATTTTGTATGGGTTTTGTTTATGGAGCAATTATTGCTTTTATAAGTTCTTATTCAAAAGAGCTTAATTTAATTGAAGCAGGTTCATTATTTTTTGTATTTTATGCTTGTATTAGTGTGTTTTCAAGACCAATTTCAGGTAAAGTATTTGATAAAATAGGTGCGGATTATGTAATAGTTCCTTCTATTTTGTTTTATGTAGCAAGTTTAATAATTTTAGCTTATACAAACAATTCTTTAATGATGTATTTATCGGCTATTTTTTGTGCTTTAGGATATGGAAACGCTACTTCAAGTCTTCAATCACTTGCTATAAAATTATCTCCTAAAGAGAAAATGGGCTTAGCAAATTCAACATTTTTTATAGCTTTAGATGTTGGAATGGGTATTAGTCCTTATTTGTTAGGTTTGATTGAGCCTAGTTACGGGCATTCTAGGATTTATGAAATATGTGCGGGGATAATTTTGTTTTCTTTAGTATTGTATTATGCTTTCGTTATGAGAAAATCAAAAGATTTTAAAAAAGATTTAAAAGATTATGAAGATAATTTTTTAGAAAAAAATCACTCGGATATTATCATTAAAGACTAGGAGAAAATATGAAATTTAGTGGAAAAAATGTATTGATTACAGGTGCATCTAAAGGCATTGGTGCTGAAATAGCTAGAGTTTTAGCTGGATTTGGTCTAAAAGTATGGATTAATTATCGTTCAAAACCTGAACTTGCAGAGAATTTAAAACAAGAAATTGAAAAAAATGGTGGTAAAGCAGCAATTATTTGTTTTGATGCAAGTTGTGAAAGTGATTTTACAAATGCTATTAAAACAATAATTGATTGCGATGGAGAATTAAGTTATTTAGTAAATAATGCAGGAATTACAAAAGACAAATTAGTTTTAAGAATGAGTGAAGCTGATTTTGATGATGTTATAAAGGCTAATTTAAATTCAACTTTTATAGGTTGCAAAGAAGCATTTAAAGTGATGAGTAAAAAGCGTTTTGGTAGTGTTGTAAATATTAGTTCAGTTGTTGGTGAGATGGGAAATGCAGGTCAAGTAAATTATTCTGCTAGTAAAGGTGGGGTTATTGCTATGACTAAGTCTTTTGCTAAAGAAGCAGCTAGTAGAGAAGTTCGTTATAACGCAATTACTCCAGGATTTATAGAAAGTGATATGACAGATGTATTAAGCGATGAAATTAAACAAACTTATTATAAAGCAATTCCACTTGCTAG
Organism: Campylobacter sp. 2018MI13; assembly: GCF_018501135.1. Taxonomy (NCBI): domain Bacteria; kingdom Pseudomonadati; phylum Campylobacterota; class Epsilonproteobacteria; order Campylobacterales; family Campylobacteraceae; genus Campylobacter; species Campylobacter sp. 2018MI13. The sequence goes on from NZ_JAHCZC010000094.1 coordinate 3,259, forward strand.
ATTTGGTAAACCTAGCGAAGTTGCAAATGCAGTTGCGTTTTTATTAAGTGATTATTCTAGTTATATTACAGGTGAGATTTTAAAAGTTAATGGCGGAATGTATGTGTAATTTATTTACACTTTTTTGTAAGAATACGAGTTTAATTTTATTTTAGGAGAAAAAAATGTCTATTTTTGAAGATGTTAAAAAAGTTATTGTAGAAGAATTAGGAGCTGATGAAGCTAGTATTACACCTGATGCTAAAATTATTGAAGATTTAGGTGCAGATTCACTTGATGTAGTTGAATTAATTATGGCTTTAGAAGAAAAATTTGATATTTCTATTCCTGATGAAGATGGTCAAAAAATCGCAACAGTTAATGATATAGTAAAATACATAGAAGCAAAAAAACAATAAGGATTTAAATTGAGAAGAGTAGTAGTAACTGGCATTGGAATGATAAATGCCCTTGGGCTTGATAAAGAAAGTTCGTTTAAGGCGATTTGTGATGGAAAAAGCGGTGTTGGAGAAATTACTCTTTTTGATACCAGTGATTTAAGTGTTAAAATTGCCGCAGAAGTTAAGGATTTCGATCCTTTAACAGTATTAAATGCAAAAGATGTTAAAAAAGCTGATAGATTTATTCAACTTGGATTACACGCCGCAAAAGAAGCTATAAGTGATGCTAATTTTAAAATGGTTGATGGCGTGATTAGTGAAGTTGATTTAGATGAATTTGGAGTAGTAAGTGCAGCAGGAATTGGTGGCTTACCTAATATTGAGAAAAATTCTAATGTATGTTTGCAAAAGGGCGCAAGCAGGATTTCGCCTTTTTTCATACCTTCAGCTCTAGTTAATATGCTAGGGGGAATGGCTTCAATTGATTATAAATTGAAAGGTCCAAATTTATCTTGTGTAACTGCTTGTGCAGCAGGAACTCACGCAATTGGCGAAGCTTATAAAACAATAGTTTGCAATCAAGCAAATAAAATGTTAGTAATTGGAGCTGAATCAGCTATTTGTGCAGTAGGTATAGGTGGATTTGCTTCAATGAAAGCTTTATCTACTAAAAATGATACTCCAGAAACAGCTAGTAGTCCATTTGACGCTAGTAGAGATGGCTTTGTTATGGGAGAAGGTGCAGCTGCTCTTGTTTTAGAAGATTATGAAGATGCTAAAAAAAGAGGTGCTAGAATATATGCTGAAGTTATAGGGTTTGGTGAAAGTGCAGATGCAAATCATATAACTTCTCCAGCTTTAGATGGTCCATTAAGAGCTATGAAAAAAGCTTTATGTATGGCAAAGGGATTTGATTGCTCTGCTAATAAAATTAAAATTGATTATATTAACGCACACGGAACATCAACTCCAGCTAATGATAAAAATGAAACAGCAGCAATGAAAGAATTGTTTAAAGATGATATGCCTTTAGTAAGTTCTACAAAAGGTCAAACAGGACATTGTTTAGGTGCTGCTGGTGCTATTGAAGCAGTAATTTGTCTAATGGCTATGAGAGATAGTATAGTTCCACCTACAATAAATTATAAAAACCCTGACCCTGATTGTGATTTAGATTATGTGCCTAATGTGGCTAGAAAGCATACAATTAAAACAGCTATGAGTAATTCGTTTGGTTTTGGTGGAACGAATGCTTCAGTGATTTTTAGAAAATTGGATTAATTAAGATGGCAGCTTATTTAGATTTTGAGAAAAATATTCAACAATTAGATGAAGATATTATTAATGCTAATATTAAAGGCGATATAGAAGCAGTTAAGATTTTAAAAAAGAATTTAGAAAAAGAATTAACAAAAACCTATAAAAATTTAAGTGATTTTCAAAAACTACAGCTAGCAAGACATCCTGATAGACCATATTCTCTTGATTATGTGAGAATAATTTTAAAAAATGCCCATGAATTACATGGAGATAGAGCATTTAGAGATGACCCTGCTATAGTTTGTTTTGCTGGTTATATTGGCGAGCAAAAAGTAATGTTAATAGGCGAACAAAAAGGTCGTGGAACAAAATATAAATTACATAGAAATTTCGGTATGCCACATCCAGAGGGTTATCGTAAGGTTTTAAGATTTGCTAAAATGGCTGAAAAATTTAAAATACCTATTGTATTTTTAGTAGATACTCCAGGTGCTTATCCTGGAGTAGGAGCTGAAGAGCGTGGTCAAAGTGAGGCAATTGCTACAAATTTATATGAATTAAGCGCTTTAAAAACGATAATTATTTCTATAGTAATTGGAGAAGGCGGAAGTGGTGGAGCTTTAGCTTTAGGTGTAGCTGATAAATTAGCTATGCTTAAAAATTCAGTGTTTTCTGTAATATCTCCTGAAGGTTGTGCTGCTATACTATGGAATGACCCAAGTAAAAGTGAAGCTGCAACAAAGGCTATGAAAATAAGTGCTGATGATTTATATGAGCAAGGATTAATAGATGATATTATAGAAGAAGGCATTGCTCATAGAAACAAAGAGATTACTGCAAATAATATACAAAATTATGTTTTAGAAAAAATAGAAGAACTAAAACCATTAAATCTTGATGAATTGGTTGCAAAAAGAATGCAAAAAATTCTCAAATTGGGTTCTTTTAATGAAGACAAATAATATTTATCCAAGTATCTTACTTGGATAATTTTAGGTTTGTATATGAAATATGTTTTTTTACTCAATATGGGTGGCGTAAATCAAATTGATGAATGTGAAGTATTTTTAAAAAATATGTTTAATGACCCAAATATTTTGGGAATAAAATCAGATTTTTTAAGAAGTCTTGTAGCATTTATG
>NZ_JAHCZC010000095.1:0-5861 GCF_018501135.1 Campylobacter sp. 2018MI13
CATTACGGGTAAATACTAGTATAACTAATGATTTATTAAATAAACTTAGTATCTATGCTAGAGAATACTCTGATGCTTTTAGGCAAAGTAATATTTTAATAGCAGCTAAAACTTTTCCTGGAGATATGAATAATTCTTCAAGTTTTGTTAAAGATTATAGATTAAGTTTTTTAAAGCCATTTTATGATTTTACACAAACTAATAAAGTTGATATGATAATGGTTTCAAATAAAATTTATCCTATATTAGATAAAAAACCAGCAAATATGTCTAAGAAAATCATTAATATATTAAAAAATGATTTATCATTTAATGGGGTAATAGTAAGTGATGATATCTTAGGTGGTGATTTAGATGGTATAGATTTTAAAGATAGAATAATTGATAGTATAAATGCTGGAGTTGATATATTATATTTTGGATTATCTAGGATAAAGTATGGAGATACAGCAAGTTATGTTGTTGATATTATAAGTCAAGCAGTAGATGATGGCAAAATAAGTAGAAGTAGATTAGAAGAATCTTATATAAAAATTACTTCTTTAAAAGAGAGAATATGATAAAAAAATTATTAGATGAACAAAGTGGTATTAAAAATACAATTGATAATTTATATTCACACCCTGACCCATTGCAAGTAGTATATGATAATATTAATAGCGAAGATATAGAATTTATTGCTTTAATATGCGCTTTATTTGCGTATGGAAATGCTGGTGCTATAGTAAAATTTTTAAAAAAACTTGATTTTACTTTACTTAATAAAAGTGATGAAGAAATAAGGCAAATAAATCACAAATATAGATTTCAAAACGAAAGAGATGTAGCAGAAATTTTTATTAGTTTAAAAAGATTTAAAGAAAAATCAAGTATAAAAGATTTTAGTCATAAAATTTATAAAACAAGCAAAAATAATAAAATATTAGAAGTTATTCAAGCTTTAATTACTGAAATTTATTCATTGAATGATTATAGAAGTGATGGGTATGAATTCTTTTTTAGTAAAGTTAATAATACAAGTGCGTATAAAAGATATTGTATGTATTATCGCTGGATGGTAAGAAATGATAATTTAGATTTAGGTTTGTTTAATGAAATTAGTCCTGCTGATTTACTAATGCCACTTGATACACATACACATAAAATGGGGCTTATGTTAGGGCTTATTAAAAGAAAACAAGCCGATCAAAAATGTATGCTAGAGCTTAGTAAGGCTTTAAAAAATTTTTGCAATGAAGACCCTTTAAAATACGATTTTGCTTTATATAGAATATCTCAGACTAATGATGAAAATTCTTTACAAGAATTAATTAAAAATGCCAGAAATTAGTATTATCCAAGAAATTATAGTTTTAATATCGGCATTATTTGCTGGCTTTATTGATGCAATTTGCGGCGGTGGAGGGCTTATTATAATACCTATGCTAATTGCTTTTGGTTTAGGAGAACAATTAGCCATTAGCACTCACAAATTTCAAGCAATGTTTGCGATGTGTTGTTCGTTTTCAACCCTTTTTAAATATATAGAATTTAAAAAAGTATTTATAGGAATGATTTTTAGCATAATAGGTGGTATTTTAGGTGCTAGGGTTCTTTTAATAATTAATCCTGAACCATTAAAACCCATTATATTATTTACTCTTTTATTGATTTTTATATATTCTATTTTCAATTCAAAACTAGGTAGCATTAAAGCTAAGCAAATAATGAGTGAAAAATTATTCTATCCGTTTTTTGGCTTATTGATAGGATTTTATGATGGATTTTTAGGGCCTGCTACAGGTTCATTTTGGATATTTGCTAGCATTAGTTTAATAGGTCAAGATATTAAACAAGCAAGTATTAATGCTAAGGCTTTGTGTATGGCAAGCGGTATGATTTCTCTTATAATATTTATGATAGATTTTAAGATTTATTATTCGCTTGGTTTAAAAATGGCTATGTGTGGTATATTTGGAGCATTTTTAGGTGCTAAATTTGTTTTAAAATATAAAAGTGAGTCTATCAAAAAAATATTTTTAGTTATTGTTTTTATAACTTTACTTAAACTAACTTATGAATATTATTTAAAATAATTTTTATTACAAATTATAAAATTTATTTATACAAAAGACTTTTTATAAACTTATTTAGTCTTGTATAATTTAACTAAAATTATTATATAATTTCTTTATGGAATTTAGTTTATTAGAATATTTTATAGGCTTTTTAGCTTCTTTTATTGGTGGTTTTATTGATGCTATTGTGGGTGGTGGCGGACTTGTTACATTGCCTGTGATTTTAGGACTTGGAGTGCCACCATCTTTAGCCATTGCAACTAGTAAGTTACAAGCTAGCATGGCTGCAGTTTCTGCTGTATTTAGTTTAAGAAAAGAAATAAAATTTAAAGAATTAAGACTTGGAATTTTAATAACAGCAATTTTTTCAATTCTTGGAAGTTATGTTTTGCTTTTAATATCTAATGAAGCTATTATGCCACTTATTTTAGTTATTTTAATATTAGTATTTATTTATACTATTTTTAAGCCAAATCTAGGGAATATAAACAAAAAAGCTATTTTAAGCACTACTTTATTTTTAATAATTTTTGGTGTTATTTTGGGATTTTATGATGGTTTTATAGGACCAGGAACTGGCTCATTTTGGATATTAGCATTTACTTCTTTATTAGGATTTAATCTAAAGCAAGCATCAATAAATACTAAATTATTAAACACTACAAGCAATGTTTGTTCTTTATGTTTCTTTTTGTGCTTTTATGATGTTTTAATTAAACTTGGTCTTATTATGGGAGTAGGTGGGATAATAGGTGCTTATTTAGGTGGTAAATGCCTTCTAAAAATTAATATAAATATAATTAGATGGGTTTTTATAATTATTGTTTTTTGCACTATTTGTAAATTGATATATTCAAATTTCTTTTAGCATTTTAAAATAGTTTTCAAATTCTTTACACTCATTTATTACTTTAAAACCATATCTTTCGTATATTTGTGAAGATTTGGTTATTAGTGTAATTTTGTTATAACCTTTATTTTTTGCTATATTAATTGCATATTCAAGCATTTCTTTTAATATCCCCATTTTTCTATAGCTAGGAATTATCGCTACACTATCTATATAAAATTCATCTTTATCGCATTCTTTTATAATCTCATAATTTGAGTTTATATTTTTTAAATATTGCTTTAAAGCGTCATCATTATATTCTCTATCGCCATAAGCACAACAAATTGAAATAATTTGATTGTCTTTTTCATATACAAATAAATTATCAAGACAAAATCTAGTTTTTTCCTTGCCAAAAAATTCATAAAATTTTTCAATTTTCTTTTGATAATTTGTTTCGTTAAAAAAGTTTTCACTAAACTCAGCCATTGCTAAGTCTAAAATCTCGCAAGCCTTATAATCACTCATTCTAGCAGGTCTAATCATTAGTTATCCTTGTTTTTGTAAAATCTTAACCAAATTTTAATTATAAGAGGTGAATATGGGAAGAGCGTTTGAATACAGACGTGCAGCAAAAGAAGCTCGTTGGGATAAGATGAGTAAGATATTTCCAAAATTAGCAAAAGCTATTGAAGTTGCAGCAAAAGAAGGTGGAATTGACCCTGAAATGAACGCAAAACTTCGTTCAGCAATAGCAACAGCAAAAGCTCAAAATATGCCAAAAGATAATATTGACGCGGCATTAAAAAGAGCAGCAGGTAAAGATGGAAACGATATTAAAAGCCTTCATTATGAAGCTAAAGCTAATTACGGAGTGCAAATTATAGTTGAAGTTGCTACTGATAATACCAATAGAACCGCAGCTAATATAAAAGCTATTTTTAATAAAAACGGAGCTACTCCACTTGTAAATGGTAGTTTAGAATTTTTATTTTCAAGAAAAAGTGTTTTTGTATGCAAAAAACCTAATATGGATTTAGAAGAATTAGAATTAAGCCTAATTGATTTTGGTTTAGAAGAATTAGAAGATGAAGAAGAAAATGTAAGAATTATCGGAGCTTATGATAGCTTTAAAGAGCTTAGCACAGGAATTGATGAGCTTAAATTAGAGCTTGTTAGTGGAAGACTTGAATATGTCCCAAACAATCCAATAAGTCTTAGTGAAGAGCAAATCACTGAACTTGAAAAATTATTAGATAAGCTTGAAGAAGATGATGATGTTCAAGCAGTTTATACAAATATAGAATAAGGAAAAATTATGTTAAAAGTATATGACAATTTTGCAGATTTAGAAAATATTAATGAAGCTATTATTAAGACTAATAAAGGTGATATGAAATTAACTTTATTTAAAGATAGCCCGCAAGCTACTTTAAATTTCGTTCATTTAGCAAAAAATGGATTTTATAATGGTCTAAAATTTCATAGAGTAATTCCTAATTTCGTTATTCAAGGTGGTTGTCCTTTAGGCACAGGCACAGGTGGTCCTGGTTGGAATATTAAATGTGAATGCAAAAATCAAGAGCATAAGCATTTAAGAGGGACTTTATCTATGGCTCACGCTGGTCGTGATACTGGTGGCTCTCAATTTTTTGTTTGTCATTCAGCACAACCACACTTAGATGGAGTTCATACGATTTTTGGTCAAGTTAATAATGAAGATGGCTTAAAGGTTCTTGATAGTATCCGCCAAGGCGATATTATTGAAAGTATTGAAATAAAATAATTTAAAATATCTAAGATATGATTCAAATTCTTTAATTTAGGTTAAAGAATTTGAAAATTAATTAAATTGATGATTATATTGCTTTTTACGAGGATATAAAAGTTTTTTGCAGATATTTTTTAAATATCTTTTTATTATATTTTTTTTACTTGTTCTAATACTATTAAATATCATATCAAGCTCTATTCTTTCCTTTTCGGTAATCACTTTTAATCCTTTAATTGTTTTCTTATACGAGACATTAAAAATAATAACTCATCATCATCTAATTCACAAAGCATTGTAAATACAGCTTTTACTGCTTGTGGTTTAGAATTACCTAAACGCCAGTCTTGATAAGTTCGCATAGGTAATCCTAAACGCTGCGACATTGCTTGCAAAGAAATTTTCTTACCATTTTCTTTACTCTCTATCGCATTATGTAATAAATTAAATATATCGTTCGTCTCAATCATTTTTAAATTATACGATTTTAAAAATTAAACTTCGCTAAAACGGAGTTTATATTTGTAAAAAAATATAAAAAATACAAAATATCCTTAAATCAATACATTAAAAAATAAAATATATACGAAATAATGTATAAAATATATGGTTAAATAATTTTACTAAATTAAGTTGAGTGTATTAGACTAAATAGTTACTTGATAGTTAACAACTCAAGTGATATAATTCGTTTATCAATTTTAAGGTATGAGTGATAATGAGTAAAAAAACTGATTTTATACTAGAGCAAATGATTAAAGCTTATTTAAGCGAGCAAAATCCAATTGGCTCTATGTTATTGCAAGATAGTTTGAATGTTCCTGCAAGCACTATAAGAGTTTATTTTAAACAACTTGATAGTGATGGTTATATTTCAAAACTTCACGCAAGCGGTGGAAGAATTCCTACTCAAAAAGCTATGAAATATTATTGGAAGCAATTTTTTAATTATGAATTAAATTCTAAATTAGAATTAAACTCAACTTTAAATTTATTAAGAGTTGCTAACGAGAATGATTTGTTTTTCCTTATTGTTGATAACAAAAAAATATTTTTAAATGATATTTTAAACATTGAAAATAGATTTATTATTTTAGATTTTATAGAAAATAGGGTTTTGATTGATTTTAACGATGAATTAAATATACTTTTTAATCAGTTAAAAGGATACGAGATAAATGATATTAAGACTATTTTATAT
>NZ_JAHCZC010000096.1:0-5586 GCF_018501135.1 Campylobacter sp. 2018MI13
TTTATGTTTTAAAAAAACTTATTATATTTAGTACAGTAAAGATTTAAATAATAAGGAATTAAATGAAAGCAAATACAATTAGCCTTTTATTTTTTAAGGATAATCAATGTTAGCATTCTGTGATTTAAAATCTCAATATTTAAAATACAAAAACGAAATAGATGAAAGAATTCAAAATATATTAAATAATACAAGTTTTATCGGTGGTAATGAAGTTGCTTTACTTGAAAGTAATCTAGCAAATTATACAAAAGCAAAATACGCATATTCTTGCTCAAACGGAACTACGGCTTTATATGTAGCATTAAAAGCTTTAGGGATTAAAGAAGGTGATGAGATAATTACAACTCCTTTTACTTTCATTGCAAGTTCTGAAATGATAGCTTTAATTAAAGCTAAACCTGTTTTTGTTGATATAAGCGAAGTAGATTATAACCTTGATATAAGCAAAATTGAAAGCCTAATTACACCTAAGACTAAGGCTATTTTGGCAGTTTCAATTTTTGGTCAAATGCCTGATTTAAATTCCATAAAAAATATATGTAAAAAACATAATTTATACTTGATTGAAGATGCAGCTCAAAGCTTTGGTGCAAAAGATGATTTAGGCAATATCTCTTGTAATATTGCTGATATTAGCACGACAAGTTTTTTCCCTTCAAAACCACTTGGGTGTTATGGAGATGGTGGGGCTATCTTTACAAATAACGATGAATTAGCAAAAAAAGTAAAATTACTTATAAATCACGGAAGCGAAATGAGATATAAACACGAAATAATAGGCTTAAATGCAAGACTTGATAGCATACAAGCTGCAGTTTTAAATGTAAAATTAAAATATTTTGATGAAGAAATTGCTAAAAGAAACGAAATTGCTAACATTTATACAAAAAACCTTAAAAACTGCATTACACCTAAGGTAAAATCAGGATATAAGAGTGTTTGGGCTCAATATAGCGTAAGGGTTAAAAATAGAGATTTAGTAGTAAAAAAACTAAGTGAAAACAATATCCCAACCGCAATTCATTATCCAATAGCACTATATTCGCAACCTTGCTTTAAATATTTAGATTATAAAGCAAGTAATTTTAAAGTATGCGAAAATGTAACAAACGAGATTTTATCTTTGCCATTTTCTGCATTTTTAGATACACTAGACCAAGAAAAAATCATTGAAATTTTTAATAAAGGAGAATAAATGAGAAGATTAGACCAAGTAGGTTCGTTCTTAAGACCAGCTAAATTAAAAGCTGCAAGAAGTGATTATGCAAACGCAAAAATCAGTAAAGACGAATTAAGAGCTATTGAAGATGAGTGCATAAAAGAACTACTCATTGAGTGTGATAAAAACAATGTTTATTATCTAAGTGATGGAGAATTTAGACGCTCTTGGTGGCATTTAGATTTTTATTGGGGATTTAGTGGAATTAGCAAAATTATTAAAGAAAAAGGCTATGTTTTTAAAGGCATAGAAACAAGAGCTGAAGGTATTAAAATAACTAATAAAATAGAGTGTAAAGACCATCCTTTCTTAAAAGATTTTGCAAGTTTAGTAAAAATTGCAAAAGAATTAGGCATTGATACAAATCGCTTAAAATTAACAATTCCTAGCCCATCAATGCTTTTATATATGTTATTTATCCGTGGTGGATTTAATGTAGAATTTGAATACTACGGAAAAGATTATGCAAAATTAAAAGAAGATATTTTAAAAGCCTATGCTGATTTTTATTTAGAATTTGAAAAATTAGGCGGAGTTTATTTACAACTTGATGATGTTAGCTTTGGCTCGTTTTGTGATGAAGATTTTAGAGCAAATCTAATCAAAAACAACTATAACGCCGATGATTGCACTAAGGAATATGTAGAGTATTTAAACAAAAGCCTATCAACTATGCCAAAAACAATCACAAGTGCAATACATATATGTAGGGGTAATTATAGAAGCCATTTTAGTGCTAGTGGTGGATATAGCAAGGTTGCTAGCGAATTATTTGCAAATCTTAATATAAATAAATTCTTTTTAGAATTTGATGATGATAGGTCAGGAGATTTTGAACCATTAAAATATATTAAAAATCAAATAGTAGTAATTGGACTTTTAACTACTAAAACTAAGGAAAATCCAAGTATTCAAACTCTAATTAAAAGAGCAAAAGAAGCAGCTAATTTCTTAGATACAAAACAAATTGAGTTTAGCACCCAATGTGGTTTTAGCTCTACAGAAGAAGGAAATGAAATTGATATGAATACTCAATGGGAAAAAATCGCACTTTTAAATGAATTAAATAATACTTTAGATAAAGAAGGCTTTTAATGAATATAGCATTAATAGGTCTTGGTGTAATGGGTAAAAACCACTACACCGAACTTTGTAAAAAGGATATAAATTTATATTGCTTTGATTTAATTAAGCCTGATTGGATTGATGATAATAAGTATTTTTCTAATTTAGATGAATTATTAAAAAATGATATTGATGGAGCGATAATAGTTGTTCCGACTAAATATCATTATGAAGTATTTTCTAAGATTAAAGATAAAATCAATTTTATTCTAATAGAAAAACCATTATCATTTAGTCTTGATGAAGCTTTAGCTATTAAAAATAGCGGAGTAAATGTAGCAGTTGGCTTTTGCGAGAGATTTAACCCTGTAAGTCTTGAGTTTTTAAAACATATCAAAAACGAAGAAATAAAATATGCAAGTTTTATAAGAGCGTCTAAAAAACCAGCTAGAATTAGTGATGTTGGGGTTGATTTAGACCTTTGTGTGCATGATTTGGATTTAGCAAATTTCTTTGGGATAAAGGCTAGTTTTAAAATAAATCGCACAAATAATCCTTGCACGCAAATTAAGCTAAATTCTAATAATCTTGATATTTTAGCTTCTTGGGAATTTAATAGTAGGATTAGAAAAGCCTTTATAAATACAAATGTATCAAGCTATGAATTAGACTTTTTAAACTCAAAATTAATTAAAGATGAAACTACAATAACACTTCAAGCTCATTCAAGCCTAGCAAAAGAGCAAGATGAGTTTATTAATTATATCAAGACAAATGATTTAGGGCTTTTAGCAAGTGTTGATGATGCTATTTATACTCAAGAAATTCTAAAGAATTTGAATTAAGATATTAAAAATACTGACTTAAAACAAATTAATTAATCAATCCTTTAAAATAATTGCTAGAATAAAGCTTTTATTTAAAGGAGAGTAGATGAACAAGATTTTAGTTTTAGATGGAGTTAGCGATTTAGCTACTAAAATTTTAGAAAAAGATTGCAAAGTAAGTGAATATCCTAAAATTAGCGAAGAAGAATTGCTAAAAATAATTGGTGATTATGATGCAGTTATTTTAAGAAGTGCTACAAAAATTACAGAAAAAGTATTAGAACACGCTCATAGATTAAAAGTAATTGGTAGAGCTGGAGTTGGTGTTGATAATATAGATATAAAAGCAGCTACAAAAAAAGGAATAATAGTAGTAAATGCACCAAATGGTAATACAAACGCAGCTACAGAACATACTTTTGCACTAATGTTAAGCCTTGCTAGAATGATACCTAACGCACATGCTAGCGTAGTAAATGGTATTTGGGATAGAAAAAGCTTTTTAGGACTTGAATTAAAAGATAAAACTTTAGGGGTTTTAGGTTTAGGTAGAATTGGTGCTGGTGTTGCTAGTAGAGCGCAAGCATTTGGTATGAAAGTAATTGCGTATGACCCATATCTTAGCAACGAAAGAGCTATTCATTTACAAGTTAAAAAATGTGAATTAGATGAAGTTTATGCTGAAGCTGATTTTATTACATTACACCTTCCATTAACAGATGAAACAAAAGAAATGATAAATAAAAATAGCATAGCCAAAATGAAAAAAGGTGTAAGAATTATAAATGCAGCAAGGGGTGAATGTATTAATCTTGATGATTTAACAAATGCTTTAAAAAATGGAGATATTGCAGGAGCTGCTCTTGATGTTTTTGCTAATGAGCCATTAGGAAACCACGAGATTACAACTTTAAAAAATGTGGTTTTAACACCGCATTTAGGTGCATCTACAATAGAAGCTCAAGAAGGAGTTGCAGTTGATGTGGCAATTGCTATTAAAGAAGCGTTAAATGGTCAAATGGTTGCTAGTGCTTTAAATGCTGTGCCAGTTAGCCCTGAAATGCTAAATAAAATTAAGCCTTATTTTAATCTAGTAAAAGCATTAGGATTTATTGCGTGTGAAGTTAGCAATTCAGCAATTAAACAAGTTTTCATTGAATATTCAAATGCCTTTAAAGAGCTTGACACTAGAGCTTTAAGCCAAGTAATGTTATGTGGATTATTAAATTCTATATTGCAAGAAAAAGTAAATATGGTTAATGCACCAATTCTAGCTCAAAATAGAGGAATAAGCTTAATTGAGCAAAAAAGTGATGAAGTAAATAATCAAATAAAAGTAAAAATAGTAAGCGAATTAGGTGAGCACGAAATAAGAGGAGCTTTAATGAGCGATAAGAGTGCTTATGTTAGTGGTATTGATGAATATGATATTAAATTTGAACCAAGTGGAGTATTATTGTTAGTGCCACACGATAATGTGCCTGGTATGATAGGACAAATTGGAACTATTTTAGGCGAAGCAGGAATAAATATTTTAAGTATGCAAGTTAGCAAAACAAATACAAGTGGTGAAAACATAATGGCAATTAGCATTAATAAAAAACCATTAAAAACAGATTATAAAAAACTTTGTGAATTAGCTGGAGTTCATGGAGTTAAGATAATTGATTGCAGTGAGATTTGCGATGATTAATCTAATACTACTTAGACACGGGCAAACTAATTGGAATAAAGAAGGTAGATATCAAGGTCAAATTGATACTGATTTAAGTGATTTAGGCAAGGAGCAAGCTAAGAAATTAGCCCTTGCTTTAAAAAATATACAAATTGATTTTTTTATAGCAAGTCCTTTAAAAAGAGCTTATGAAACAGCTTGTGAAAGTGCTAAATTTCACAATAAAGAAGTTTTAAAAGATGAAAGATTATTAGAGATAAATCACGGAACTTGGGAAGGTAGATTATCAAGTGAAATAGAACAAGATTTATTAAAAAAATGGAAGCAAACCCCACATTTAGTAAAAATGCCTAATGGAGAAAGCTTAGAAGATATTTTAAATAGAGTAAAACTTGCAATAAACGATTATATTACAAAATACGATGGAAAAACAATTGCAGTTTTCGCTCACGATGCAGTAAATAAGGTAATCATTTCTCATTTATTAAATGCACCACTTAGCTCATTTTGGAACATTACTCAAGATAATACCTGCATTAATGTCCTTGAAATATCTAATGATTTAGCAAAAATAATAACCTTAAATAACACCAATCATTTAGGATATTTATATTCTAAAGAAATTCAATTAGGTTTATAATGCTTGTTTAAATTCTTATTTTGATTTTTACAAAATAAGAATTTAAAATCATTGCTTTACTTAGTAATTAATCTTTAAAAATTATATAAATTTATATAATATGAAAACCATAAAATACAGCTTCAATTTGCTTTAAAATATTCTTACAAGATATATT
>NZ_JAHCZC010000097.1:0-5566 GCF_018501135.1 Campylobacter sp. 2018MI13
AGCAAAAATACCAAAATTATTATGAATTTTCTTCTTAACCCTTATATAAGTTCCAAAAAAATCAATACTTAAATACTTAATCTTAACATCAAACATACCTATACTATCAACTTTTAAAAAAGAACAAAACAAAATATCTAAACCATTTTTTCTATAAGCATTAAAAATATATGCCCTATCAGAAGCTATTAATGTATCTTTATATTTTTCCTTATCTTCAATCAAAACAAAATTATGTTTATAAAAAAACGGCAATACATATAAAAAAAGATTAAGAGTATAAATTAATAAAGCAAGTAATATTAAAGATACCACTAAATATAAAAAATGACTAAAATGAATTAAATTCATATCCTTGCTAATATAATAATCATCTATTGCTAAACATAATTTATAAAATGCAAAAACAACTAAAACTATAAAAATAAGTTTTAATGTTTTAATCATTTAAATAAATCTTTTACATTAGGATTGCTTTTAATTTCATCTTTTACTTCATAAAAATCAGCTTTTATAAAATTAAAAGCGTTAGCTATTAAATTATTTGGAAAACTCTCGCAATAATTGTTATAACTTGTAACTGCTGAATTGTAAGCTCTTCTAGCAGCACTAATTTGCTCTTCACAATCTTTTAAAGCATTTAAAAGATTATTAACACTTGAGTTTGCCTTTAAATCAGGGTAATTTTCAAGTTTTATATTTAAATTCCCTAAAGCTTTGCTTAGTTCGTTATTTAAAGTAAATTTTTCTTTAGTATTATTTGAATACATAGCATTTTCTCTAAGTTTTACAATATTTTCTAAAGTATCTTTTTCGTATTCAAAATAAGCTTTTATAGAAGCTATTAAATTAGGTATTAAATCATATCTTTGTTGAAGTTCAACATCAATACTTGAATAAGTATTTTTTACATCATTTCTTCTTGCTATTAAAGAATTATAAGTAAAAATAACCATAATAATTACTAAAAACAAAATAGCCAAAATCACATAAATTATTTCCAAAACTAACTCCTTAAATATTTTTCAATTTCATTTTTAAATTCTTGTATCTTTTCATCTATATTAAACTCATCAAAATACTCTAAATGAGCTATATTTACGCCCGTATAATTATAAATAAACTCATCAAGTCTAGTATCAATCTCGCCAATCATCACAACACAAACAATATCAAAACCATTATCTTGCAATGCTTTTATACTTAAAATCGTATGATTTATCATACCCAAATAATTCCTAGCAGCTAAAATCACTTTACGCTTATGTTTTTTCATAAAATCAATCATAGTTAAATTATCATCAATAGGACAAAAAAGACCCCCAGCTAATTCAATAATCATTTTATCATCAATAGGCAAGATTAAATCATTTATAGAATATTCAATATTATCAAGCTTTTTTGCTATGTGTGGTGATGCAGGAGTATTTAAAAATATCCCTTCTTTATGAACTTTTACATTCTTTACAAAACGCTTTAAAATATCGCTATCTTTATTACAACCTGCTTGAACTATTTTAAAATAAGAATAATTAAAAGCTTTACACAAAGCAACACATAAATGAGTTTTACCAGCGTCAGTATGAATGCCACATATATACATTTTTATCCTTTTTAGTTAGAATAAATTGTATTTTAACAAGTAAAGGATATAAAATGAAAGAAATATTTTTATGTTCAATTTGCAATGTAAAAAGTGGAAATTGTAGCGAAGATTGTGCGTATTGCACCCAAAGTAAGCATTATAATACAAATATTAATGTATATGATTATAAGGATATTAATACTATTTTAAACGAAGCAAAAATAGCTAGTGAAGCTGGTGCTTTAGGATTTTGCCTTGTTACTTCTGGTCGTGGAATTGATAGTAAAAAGCTAGATTTTATTGCAAGAGCAGCAAGTGCTATTAAAGAAAGTGGCTTACATTTACACCTAATTGGCTGCAATGGAAGAGCTAGTTATAAGGATTTAGTATTTTTAAAAGAGCATGGAATAGATAGTTATAATCACAACCTAGAAACCGCCAAAAGCAATTTTAAAAATATCTGCACAACTCATACTTATGAAGAAAGATATGAAACTAATCAAAACGCTATAAATGCTGGACTTGGCATTTGCTGTGGTGGGATTTTTGGCTTAGGAGAAAGCGATGAGCAAAGAGCTGAATTACTTGACGCTCTTGCGACTTTAAAGCCGCACACAAGTCCAATTAATTTTTATATAAAAAATGAAGCTTTAAAAATCAAGGCTAAAGAAATCACCAAAGAAGAAGCTATTAATATAATAAAACTTGCAAAAGAAAAGCTACCAAATACAAGACTAATGGCTGCAGGTGGTAGAGAATTTGCATTTAAAGATGATTTTAAAGCTATGTTTGAAGCAGGGATAAACGCTATCGTGCTAGGAGATTATCTGACTACAAAAGGCGAAGAAAAACATAAAGATGTAGAACTCATCTTAAAAAGTGGCTATGAAATAGCTAAGAGTTGTTAAAAATTTTAATGGAATTTGAATTTTAAATCCAAATTCCATAAATAATTTATATAAAAATTTTTATATTTTTTTTAAAAAATTCAAAATACTATTAAATTAATATTTATTTTATTTGTTACAACTTAAGATACCCCCCCCCATTGACATATATTAAAGCATTGCTATATAGATATTTAAAGACTTAAGAATAAAAAGTAAATTTTATGCTAATATACGGAGCTTAATTTAGAAATTATTATCAATAGGAGAATGAGAATGAAAATATCTCAAAAATTAGCAATTATAATTGCTGTGTCTTTAGTGATTTTATGCTCTAGTATGATTTATTTATCAAATAGTGCGATGAAATCAATTAGTGATGATACTGATGTATCTATTGAAAAATTAGTCTTAGACGATGCTTTAAAAACTGCTCAAAGCGTTGTATATAGTGTAAATCATATGACAGACCAGTTATATTTAGATTTAAAAAGTAAAGGCATTAGTAAAGAAGTATCATACAATAACACCATAAAATACTTAAGCAATATGGATTTACATAATAAATTAGTGAATTTTTTTGCTATGGATGAAGATGGAACCTACCTAGTTCATTATGTTCAAGCAAGAGTTGGTAAAAATCATATAAATGACAAAGATATTTATGGAAAATACTTTATTCAAGATTTAATCAAATCATCAGCAAACCCAGATGGTGGATATGTTAAAACTAAGTTTTTTGATTCTATGATTAACAAAGAAAGAAATGTATTAATATACGCTCAAAAAGATATAGGTATGGGAATTATCTATGCTTGCACCGTGGATTTAGATGAAGGAATGAAAGAAATACAAAAAATCAACGACGATATGAACTCTCACATAAATGAATTTGGAATTAAATTCATAACATACGCAGTGATTATTGGGATAATAATACTTGCGATATTGATATTTTTTGTATTATTTCAAATCTCTAAACCACTTAATTATCTTACAAGTAGAGCTACTGAATTAAGTAGTGGAGATGGAGATTTAACTCAAAAACTTCCTATAAATGGTAAAGATGAAATAGCAGCAACAAGTAAAGCCATTAATGATTTTATAGAAAAAGTTAGATTATTAATAGTAGATGCTAAAAATATAAGTAGCGAAAATGCTAGTGTAGCAAATGAGCTTTCTCAAAGTTCTTTAAATACAGGTCAAAGTGTTGAGCAAAGCTCTGTGATAGTAAGAGATGTAGCTAATAAAGGAGATAGAGCAAACTCTACTCTAGCAATCGGAGTTAAAGCTGCAGAAGATGGTAAAAACCAATTAGTAAATGCTCTAAAATATATAAATGATGTAAATAAATCTATTTCAGAATTAAATACAAAAATTATGCAAAGTGCGAATTTAGAAGCTGAAGTATCAGATAAGATAGTAAGACTTAGTCAAGATGCTGATAATGTTAAATCTATTTTAGAAATGATAAATGATGTAGCAGACCAGACTAATCTACTTGCACTAAACGCTGCAATTGAAGCAGCAAGAGCAGGAGAGCATGGGCGTGGGTTTGCCGTAGTAGCTGATGAAGTAAGAAAATTAGCAGAAAGAACCCAGCATTCATTAGTAGAAATTAACGCAACAATAAGTGTTATAACACAAGGTATAGAAGATGCAAGTGGTCAAATGAGCCTAAATGCAAAAAGCATTGGGGAACTGACAAAATTAGCTGATAATACTCAAAAAACTATGAACGATATGAATGAAGCTATGAATAATGTAATAGGAATTTCAAATCAAACCGTAGATGATTATATAAACACTAGCAAGGTTATGGATGATATATTATCAGGAGTTAATAATATCAATAAAATAACTCACGAAAACGCAAGAAGCGTAGAAGAAATAGCAGGAGCAGCAAATCATCTTAGTAACATTACAGAAAAATTAAACTCAAAACTAAATGAATTTAGAACTTGAGTAAATCATTTGCTAGCACTAACGAAAATAGCGTGGTAGTTTAAGGTATTGTGATATTTATCATTAAAGATTTTTAAATCATTTTTACCTAAAAATACCCCGCTAAAGGCATTTACTCCACTAAGCTTTAAATGCCTAAAAAGCTCAACTTAAAATAAATATTTATATATTTTAAACAATACCATTATAATAAAATTAACAAAATATCTAAATCAAAGGTTAGTAAAGCTATATTTGAAATCGTGTTAGAAGATTATCTAACCACAAAAGGCGAAGAAAATATAAAGAATGTAGAACTAATCTTAAAAAGTGGCTATGAAATAGCTAAGAGTTGCTAAAAATACACTAAAAAACCATGTATGAAACATGGTTTTTTAATATTTAAACTATATTATTTTTAATAAAACTATTTATTTCCTTTAAACTGGCAGATGAAATAACATTAGTATGGTGCTTATATAAATCATAATATTCTTGAGCCACTATTATAAATGTATTTTTATAATCTAAAATATTTTTTATTTTTTGTTCTGTCAGATCACTACCAAGTGTTATAACACATATCGCATCCACTTCTAACAAATCAACATTTTCCAAATTTTGTTTATACCTTTCCCTTAATGTTCTTTTTATACTAAACCCTATTTTATATCCATTTTCGGTTTTAGCTACTATATCATACTCTACAGCATTATTTTTAATATCATGAGTTGGTTTATCACTTAATATAATTAAATAATATTTTAACATTTCTAAACATCTTTGTTCGTAATTACTTCCAGCTAAAGATTTTATACTCTGATTTGTTGATTCTGATAATATAATTAAAAATATATTGCTCACCCTTATACCATATTTTTCAAAAATATGTTTAGTTTGAAGATTGATAAAATTTAACAATTCTTTATGGTTTTCAAAATATTGATTTTTAATTAAAATATCATTGCCAAAAAACAAATCTGTATTTATTGCATCTAATACTCTTCTACTATAAGGAAGATTTAGTGATTGCATATCATATTTAACACTTAATTTATCACTTATACTATCTAATTTAGCCTGTTCGTTATAACTACCTGCTTTTGATATATCAAGAAAAATATTTTTTAAAAAAATTAAATAAATAGAT
>NZ_JAHCZC010000098.1:0-5324 GCF_018501135.1 Campylobacter sp. 2018MI13
AACTCATCTATATTCATAAGTATTTTTATATTTTTTTCACGGATTTTAAAATCTAATTCTTTAATAATTTGACTTAAAATATTGCTTATATTTACATTTGTCATCTCAAAATTATTAACTTCATCTAAAAATGATAATTTAATAATCTCATCAATCATCTCAAGTAAAGCACTTGATTGATTGTAAATTGTATCTATGAATTGCTTTTCATCTTCTTTTTTTACTAGATTATTTTTAAGCATTTCAGAGCTTAACATTATTGAAGTAAGTGGAGTTTTTAGCTCGTGAGTAACATTTGCACTAAACTCAGCTCTTATCTTTTTAAATTGTTTATTATGTTCTTTTACTTGAGATAAAAAAGTCTTTAATTCATTGTATTGAAATGATTTATCAAGCTCGTTTATGTCAAGTTCGTATAATGGTTTTACTATGCTTTTGCTTATAAAATATGCAAGAGTTAAGCTAAGTAATGTTATTAGTAAAAATACTAAAAATATTGTTTTAAAAATTTCTATTTTAAAATCAAGATTTATAAAATAAATATTATCAAAAACGCTAAAAATCGCTGCTTGTAATAGTATCAAAACAAAAAATGAAACAAAAAATATAGCAAAAAATATCCTAGTTCTCATAAGCTATTTTATATCCTACTCCACGAATTGTTATTATGTATTTTGCATAATCTTTTAATTTATTTCTTAAAGTATTTATGTGTATATCTAAAGTCCTACTTGAAATATTTGCTCCCCAAATCTCTTTTAATAAATCTTCTTTTTTAAGGCAAATGTTTTGGTTTTTAATGAGTTTTGTAAGTAATTCAAATTCTTTTAAAGTAAGGTTTATTTCTTCTTCATTAATGCTTACTATTCTAGTTTTTAGGTTAATTTTTAAATCTTTAAAAATGATTTCATTATTACAATCAATTCTTCTTAAAATATTTCTAATTCTTGCTAGGAATTCTAAAATAGAAAAAGGCTTAGTAATATAATCACTTGCTCCTAAATCAAGACCTTTTACCTTATCGTTTTCTTGATTTAACGCACTTAGTAAAATTACTTCAATAGCTTTTGTTTTTTCATTAGATTTTATTTTTTTTAGGATACTAAAACCATCTTCGCAAGGTAGCATAATATCAAGCACTAAAATATGTGGAATTTGATTGTTTAATTCGCTAAAAAGCTCTTTTGCATTAATTAAACTAATGACTTTAAAACCACTGCTTTCTAAAGCATATTTTATTAAGTTATTAATGCTTAAATCATCTTCTAAAACATACACCAAAGGTAAATCTTGCATAAGTTATCCTAATTAAAAAATATTGAAAATATTACAAAAAATAAGTAAGAAAAATAATATGAAAATAATTATTAATTTAAATAAATTCTAAATATTAAATTAATTTTGGTTTGTTTATCAAAAATAAATACAATTTCACTCATTTTTAAAAAAAGGAGACAAAATGAAAAAAGTATTATTAAGTTTAGCAGCATTATCTTTATTAAGCACTGCAGCAATGGCTAATGATGGAGCTACATTATTTAAAAAATGTATTGCCTGTCATGGTAAAGCAGCTGAGAAAAAAGCTCCAGGTGCAGAAATTATCATCAATACTTTAGATGAAAAAACAATTTTAGAAGCTTTACAAGGTTATAAAGCTGGAACATTTGGTGGAAAAGCTAAGAAAACTATGGAATTACAAGTTAAAAATCTTAGCGAAGATGATATGAAAGCATTAGCTGCTTATATCGTAACTTTAAAATAATTCTTAAGTTCAGGAGCAATCCTGAACTCTTTTACAAACTAACAACAATTTTCATCATAAACATACAAATAAAAGCATTTAAAATACTTGTTATTATTAGTAGTATCCAGTATTTTTTAGCAACTCCTGCAACAGCTAATAATCTTCCTAAATACTGAAGTTGAGCTCCCATTAAAAATATAGCAGGTAAAACTATGCTAACGCCAATATTATCAATAACCCCATTTGCATATAAATTAACAGCAATTCCAACTCCAGCTGAAGTGCTAAGCCACGCTGATAAAAGTATAGTAATTGCTTCTCCTGGTAAGCCAAAAATATTCATAATAACGCCACAATAATCTCCTAAGAATTTCATAACTCCTAAGATTTTTAACATTTCAGCTATTACATAAGCCATTAAAACATTAGGAATTAGATTATATAAAGCGATATTAAAACCTTTTTTAGCACCTACTATAAAAATATCTAATGGGTTTTTGCTCTCATTATTCATTCAAAATCCTTTTTATAAAATGTATTTAAAACTATTCTTACAAAAATAGCTCCTACGAATTTCATAATTAGCATTAATACAAGTGGAATTATTGGTAAGCATACTAAATGTCCTAATAATGCTGAACCTATTGCAAAAAAGTTATTAATCATACCAGCCCCACTATATTGCCAAGCGCAAATTACTACTAAATCTTTATCGTTTATATAATTTTTATCTCTTGCTTCTTTACTCATAGCAGCACCTGCATCTGTGCTTTGTAAATCAGTAATTAATATAAGCCCACATAATCCAGGAACTCCTAAAATAGGTTTTAAAATAGGATTTAATAATTTTTGAGCAGCCTTAATAGCTCCATAATGCTCCATTACTTCAATTACTCCAAGTGCAAGCATTACAGCAGGAATTAAGCTAAATGCAAATAAAAATCCAGCTCTAGCACCACTTCCACCATCTCCTATGAAGGTCGTAGCTTTTATATTGGCTTCATCTAAGATTTTTGGGATTTTACCAAAACCACCTGTTAAAGTAGAAAAATCAAAAGCCTTTAGCATATCATGTCCTGCTAAAAGTCCTGAAAAAAATAAGATTAAAGATATTAAAGCAAGATAAGCACTAGGTTTTACTTTTCCTACTTCAAATTCTGTAGCTTTTTGCATACTACTCCTTTTAAATAAAATAAAGTTTTTATTCTACAATATTTTTTAAGAAAACAATAAGAAATAGTTATTAGTATTTATATTTTTTAAAGGAGTTAATATGGAAGTTATCAAACATTATGAGTATTTACACGAAATTCCAGAGCTTGGATTTAAAGAATTTAAAACGAGTGAGTATTTAAAAACTACTCTTAAAAATGCAGGTTTTAGTATAACCAATATAGGAGATACAGGTTTTTATACGGAGTTAGGAAGTGGTAGCAAGATAATTGGACTTAGGGCTGATATTGATGCTTTAGGTCATATAATTGATGATAAAGCTTGTGCAAGGCATACTTGTGGGCATGATGCACATATGTCTATGCTACTTAGTGCAGCTTTAAGGGCAAAAGAGCAAAATATCATTAAAAATAACAAAATAAGATTTATATTCCAACCTGCTGAAGAATTAGGCAGTGGGGCTTTAAAGATGATAGAATTAGGAGCTTGTGAAGGTTTAAGCTCTATTTTTGGAATGCATATTCGCCCAATTCAAGAATGCCCAAGTCCTAAAGCAATAGCTTCAATGTATTATGCAGCAAGTTCAGCTATAAAAATTAATATTAAAGGCAAAGCAGCTCACGGAGCAAGACCACATTTAGGAATTAACGCAATTGATGTAGGTGTTAGCATTATTGATGCTGCTAGAAAAATTTATATAGACCCAAATAAACCAAGTAGTATAAAAGCAACTAGATTTATATGTGATAGTGGGGTTACTAATTCAATTCCTAGTGAAGCTATTTTGGTATTTGATTTAAGAGCTCAATATAATGATAGTATGCAAGAGATGAAAGAAAAACTTGAAAAAATCATAACAAATATAGCAAATGCTTATGATGCTAAGGTGAGTTTTGAATACCTAATCAATATTCCCGCAGCTGTAATTAACAAAGATTTAGCTAAGATTTGCGAAAAAGTTATAAGCAATACTTTAGGAGAAGAGAATTTAATCAAAGAGCAATTTACACCTGGTGGGGAAGACTTTTTCTTCTATCCTATTAAACTAGGCATTCCATCAGCATTTATGGGCTTAGGAGTTGATTGTGCTCCTGGACTTCATCATCCTGAAATGAGTTTAAATAAAAATGCCTTAGAAAATGGTGTTAAATTGTGGCTTAATTTAATGCTTGAGCTTGAGAATTTAAAATAGGAATTAGATGAATTATAAATTAGGCGTTATTTTATTAATTGATTTATGCGTTTTATTGTGGCAAAACAGCTTTTTAAGTATTAGCCCTTATGAACTAAACGAGCTTAGCTCAAATAGTTTTAATGGGCTTTTTGCTAATTTTGCCTTAAGTGTTTTTGGCAATGAAAATATAAGATTTGCTTATATAATCTTGCATATTTTAAGCAATATTTTGCTATATAAAATATCAATTAAATACCTTAAAAATAACGCCTATATATCTAATATTATCTTTAATCTTACTCCAGGAAGCCTTGCTTCAGCATTACTAATTAATCCTGCAGGAATTATTATATTTACTTCATTACTTCTTGTATATCTTGCTATAAAAAGGCAATTTTATATATTTTATGGAGTATTGATTGCTTGTATTTATCTTGATAAAGCTATGATTTCATTATATATTGCTTGTATTTTTTATGCTTATTTTAATAGATTATCAAAGTTATTAATTTTATCAATTTTACTAATGTTTGCTACTTTTATAATGTATGGATATGATTTTTCAGGCAGACCTAGGGGGTATTTTTTAGACTCACTTGCTATTATGTCGGCTGTGTTTTCTCCGCCTTTATTTTTGTATTTTTTCTATACGATTTATTATATTAGTTTTAAGGGTAAAAAGGACTTGCTATATTGTATAAGTGCGAGTGCTTTTATAATATGCTTATTATTATCATTTAGACAAAAGCCAGAAATTGCCGAGTTTTTACCATTTTTACTACCTGCTATACCTTTAATAATTGCTAATTTTTTAACTTCTTTTAAAGTGCATTTACCACAATTTAGAGCAAAACATAATGTGATATTATTTTTTGTATTAATTTCTTTAGTGATTAGCTTTTTATTTGTGATATTTAATCCATTTTTATATAGATTTGTTGATGAAAACGAGCATTTTGCTAAAAATTATCATTTAAATAAAGAATTAGCAAAAGAGCTAAAATCACAAGGCATTAATGAAATTAGTGTTCGTAATGATAATTTTAAAGTATTAGAATTTTATGGGATTTTGCCTTGTTATCAAAATTGCAAAATAATCACTCCTTGTGAAAAAGGAAATATCAATATAAACTTTTTTGCTAAAGAATTTTCATTTTGTTTAAAGAATGAAATTTAATATAAATATATAAGTAATTATTGTAATAATTTTCAAAAATTTTTAAGTATCATTAA
>NZ_JAHCZC010000099.1:0-5323 GCF_018501135.1 Campylobacter sp. 2018MI13
TTAATGAATTTAACAATAATCTAGTATTTTTTGAAAAAAGATTTTTTGATAAAAATTCATTTCAATTTATAGATGGAGATGAAATGCAAGTAATGTTATATAACTCATATACTAAGGAAAAAGAAGAAAGAGAATATTATATAGATGGGTGTGGTTATGTAATCCCAACATATAAAATAAAATACAATTAAGGAGAGAAAATGGCTGAAATAAAATTGGATTTATATGATGATTTAAGTGCATGTATAGTTGCAAAAACTGCTAATTTAAATGGTGTAAAAAAATTTTTTAATTATGAGTTGGACTATTTTAAAGTAGATAGTAGGCAGTTTTTTGAAAAATATGGTAACAAAATTAGCCCAGTTGATTTTAAAATGGTTCATGTGTTTTTTTCGGGTAAAACAAGTACAGGTAAAGAACTTAATAAAGATTTGCTTAAAGATGTTGAATTTGATGGGAAAAATTATTATTTAAATCAAAAGCAATTTGCAGAATTATTTTATGGTGATAATAAAAAGCTTTTTACAATAGTTAAAGACATACAAGATGCAACGACATCAATGCAATTATCATCTAAAGGAGTTAATAGTATTGATTTTGCCAAAGATGTTTTTATCTTTAACACGATGGGTATAAAAAATGATGGGGAAGCAATTTACGTCCTTGATGAAAATTTAAAACCTAAAGAAATTAAAAATTTTAATATAAGTATAGCAAATGATAATTTTGATTATAAAGGTGGTGAAGGTACCAAGGCTATCAATTTTATTTTAAACTTATTGTATCCATATACCGTAGAGACAGAACTAAAATTTGATAATTACAAAAAAACCTATAATATTAATTTTAATGAATATGAAACTATTAAAGATCAAAAATATGAAAAACATGCAAAAATAAAATACTATATGTTTGGTTTGATAAAAATAAAAATATTAGATGATTGTGATTTTGTATATACAACGCCTTTTTTAAAAACAAAGTCTGATTTATCTAATATAGTTGAAAAGTTAGACATGCAAAATATTAAATCTATAAGCATATCTGATTCAAGTATAATTCAAATTATTGAAAATAAAGATTTTATCACAATAAGCACTGATAATAATTCTAATTTATCTGATGAAGATTTATTTGATTTAGCACTATTTAGTGGAGTAAATAAGGCTAGTATCAATAATGTTAAATATGATATAAAACAATTAGATAATGATACTTTAAAAGATATTATAGATTATATACCTAGTAAATCGTTTGTGCTAACTAATATTAAGATATTAGTAGGAGAAGAGATTTTATTAGGAGATAATAAAAAATATGTAGTAAAACAAGGCGATACAATCATAGATATTGCAAAAGCAAACAAAATGAGTGTTAAATCTTTAATCAAACTAAATCCAAATTTAATAGAACAAGGAAGAGTTAAATTTTTAGAAGATAAAGTATTGGTTGAAGCAAACGGAGATTTAGCAAAAATATTTGATTATAAAGATTTTGTATCAAGAACCTTTAAAGATACATTTAAAGGAGATTATAGTGATGATTTTAAAAATAGTTTATATAAAAATAAAACTTTAAACATTTTCTATAATCCAATGGCTAAAGTTATAAAATACGACCCGCTAGTCCTAGACCTAAACAACAACGGCGCAATAGATACAATTACTCTTAATAATTCTAAGGCATTTTTTGACCACAACAATGACAATATAGCTTATAAATCATCTTGGATTAGTAAAGATGATGGATTATTAGTATTAGATAAAAACAATAATAATCTAATAGATAATGGCAATGAATTATTCGGAAACTTTACTGAAATTCCAAGTAGTGATTTTAAAGCTTTAGATACTAACAATAATCAAACCTTAAATCCTACTCAAACCACATTTGCTCTAAACGGCTTTGAAGCCTTAAAGCTTTTAGATAGTAATAAAGACGGAGTAATTGATATAAATGATAAAGAGTTTAACAATCTTAAAATTTGGCAAGACTTAAACGAAGATGGCATAACGCAAATAAACGAACTAAAGTCTTTAAAAGATTTAAACATAACTAGCATAAATCTAAACTATAAAGATACAAATCAAAAGCTTGATAATGATAACACCATCACTCAAACAGCTACCTTTATCAAGGATGATAAAGAAAGCTTATTAGCTGATATTAATTTTAGCGTTAGTAGTATAGAAAGAGTATTTAAAGACAAGATAAAATATTCAGAAGAAGAATTAAATCTAGCAAATCTTAAAGGCTATGGAGTATTAAGAGATTTAAGGGATGCTGCTTGTTTAGATACTAAATTAAAAGCATTGCTTAAAGATTATTCATCTACAAACAGCAAAGAAGAGCAATTAAATAAGCTTGATAGTCTAATTTATGCTTGGGCTAATACTAATAAAGCTTTAAACAAAGACTTTAACCTATCTAAAACTAAAGAATTTGATAGCAATAATCCTAGCAATACTGATAGCATAAGGGATTTATGGCTTACGCCATCACAAGCTAGAGAATATGCTAATTTTACTATTAGCGAAAGTTTAAAAAATGAGTTTAATGAGCTTAAGCAAAAAATATCAATTATTAATTCATTTTTAGGCGTTAATAATCAAGATTTTTATATAGCTAGTTTAAATGAGTTTAACGAGCTTAGAAATAGCTTTAATAATACTTATGATAGTTTAAGAACTTATGTTTATAAGGGATTGTTATTTCAAACAAGATTAAAAGAATACTATAATGAAATAAACATTACTAGCTACGAAAACAATGGCTCGTATGAGCTTAAATTAGATTTTTCTAAAAGTATAGAAAAATTTAAGGCTATTAATGAAACAAATCCTAAAAAAGCTTTCGTTGATTTAGCTGAGTTTATAACAAGCTTTAAAGATATAAATTCTTTAAATGATTGTGTAATATTACTAGGTGATTTTATAAAAACAATGAATAATTATACTTTAAGTGATTATTTAAAACTTTTAGATGAAGATACTATAAATGCACTATCAACTCAAACAGGAACAAGTGGTAATGATACATTAGTAGGGACAAATTTATTAAATGGTAAAGATACTTTATATGGACTTGATGGCGATGATACCTTAATCGGTGGAATTGGTGATGATACTTTAGTAGGTGGTAATGGCAATGATACTTATGTTTTTGATAAAGATTTCGGGCACGATACTATCATAAACTACAAATCAAATCTAAATGATATAGATTGTATTAAATTTAACGATGCAAGCATAAATGCCAATAATTTAAAATATGTAAGAAATTATGATGATTTAATGCTGATTAAAGATGATAATAATAGCATTAGAGTTAAAGACTTTTTTGCATATGAAGATTTAAGAAATACTATTGATGAAATCAAATTCGCTAATAATACAAGCATAAATAAGGATGAGATAATTAATAGAATTTATACACCTACAAATGGTGATGATAACTTTACAATGTTTTTTACAAATAAAGATTATGTAATAACTATGCTAGATGGCAACGATACCATAATCACACATAATGGAGATGATATTATTGATGGTGGGGATGGAGATGACATCATAAGAAGTGGAGCAGGAGCAGACATTATAAATGGTGGTAATGGTAATGATGATATTTATGCAGGAGATGGTGATGATATCATTATAGGCGGAGCAGGAGATGATATCTTGCAAGGCGGTATGGGGAATGATAAGTATATTTATAAAGGAGTTTGGGGGAAAGATACAATAATTAATCTTAGAAACGATAATGCTTATGATGAAATAATCCTAGATGTTAGCTCATCATTTGTAAAAATTACTAGAAATAATGATGATTTAATAATAAACAAGCTAAAAAGTGCTGGTTGGTTTAGAAAAGTGGTTGATGAAAGTTCATCTATAAAAGTTGTAGATTTTTTCAAAAAAGATTATGATATATCTGCTTTAGTATTACAAGATAAGACTTTAAGTGCTAATGATTTAAGACAAATGGTATTAACTCCTACTTGGGGCAATGATACTTTAATTGGAAGTGAATATAGCGATAAAATATATGGCTTATTTGGTAATGATACTTTAATTGGTGGTAAAGGAGATGATTATTTAGACGGCGGTGCTGGAAATGATACATATATCTTTAATAGAAATGATGGAAATGATTATATAAAAGATGCCTTAGGATATGATACTATTAAATTTAATGATATTAGCTTTAGTGAAGTTGTGCTTAAAAAAGATGTAGATAATCTAATCATCAAATATAACAATAATAAAGATAGTGTTACTATATTAGGTAATTTTGGGATAGGATTTAATAAGATTGAAAAATTTGTTTTTAGTGATAAAACTTTATGCTATGATGAGTTTATAAATACAGCCGCAAAAGAATTACCAAGCTATGAGGATTTGGTAAATAAAGTGATTAAACCTGATTTATCATCTTATTTAAAAAACACAGAAAGACTAATACAAGATACGAATGCTTACTCGCCTAATTCATCTGGATTTATTACATATACAGATGATAAAAACAATAATATTCAAGTATATTTATAAACTAAATCCAAATTCTTTAAGAATTTGGATTAGGAATTTGAAATTAAATTAATAATTATTTTTAAATTTTATGGATTTTTTACTAAAACTTTATATTATAAAAAATTAATTAGCAAGTTAAGGCATTTAAATGTTTTTTTATAAAAAATGTGAAGTTTGTAAAAATAAAATTCCTTTACCTAAAACACATGTTTTTGATGAAGATTTAGGATATATAATGAAATGCAATTATTGTGAAGCTATTTACAAACACCAAACAAGAGATATTTTAGGAATTTTGATTTTTATTTGCAATGTTTTTGCTCTTATTTTTAGTGCTATTTTGATATATGTGTTTTATTGTGTTATAGCTAACGAACTTATATGTTTTTTTATCTTAATATTTTTGTATGGTTATTTTATGCATGTATTTCACATATTAATTATTGATAAATATGTTTTAACTAAAAATACTAAAGAAATTTAATATAGACAATATCGCATCACTTCCTATAAAAAATAGCATATTAAGTCTTGCTATGGCTTTTATATCTACTATTTTATTTTATTGTTATATAAAATATAAAAGCAAAAAATAATAACTTTTAATTCCAACTATTTTTACAATAAAACATTTTTAAATTTATTAAAATCCTAATTTAAATTCCAAAATATTTTATACCATCAATTAACCTTATTGTTTAAAAGAATTTAAATAAACTTATTTGCTATACTAAACCATAAAAGTTGTTTTATATTTGGAGCGATAAATGTATTCTAAGCTGATAGAGTTTATA
>NZ_JAHCZC010000009.1:0-33333 GCF_018501135.1 Campylobacter sp. 2018MI13
TTAAATAATCAAACTATGCAAACTAGTTTTATACCTTTACAGGATAAATAATGTTTTTAAAAGCTTTTTTAATGAAATAAATAAGCTGTGGATAATATAGATTTAATGATGTTGGGTAGTGGGTTTAATACAAATTGATAGATAAATTTTTTATTTTATTTAATATAGGAATTTATCTTAAATATTTTTAATGTAGTTTGATAAGAGTTATTTCTAAAATGCTTTATAAGATGATTTAGGAAATGATTGCGGTAGTATTTTTTAGTGTAATAAAAAATAGCTTATAAATTAGTGGATTTAGTGACTGATTGAATTGTAGGTATAGTGTTAATATAATTAGTGATGATTAAATAAGATTTATAATAGTGGCTTAGCCTTGCTTATTAGATTTAAATGAGCTATTAGTAAATTAATTTTTTAGATTAATAACATAGCTTATAAATTTTTAATCTAAAGGGTTAGAGTAAGGCATAACAATAGTATTCCAGAATACAAAAGCGTATATGAAAGAACTAATATTACAAATTTAAAATAATAAAGAAAATTTTCTATAAAATTATAATATATGTGGTTTTTATCTTTTGGTTTATATTCTTTTGAAATTACTTTAAAATAACGAAAGCAAAATACACATTTAAAGAAAAGTTTAGCCTTAAATTTTTTATACGGGTAAGCTTCATATAAGAATGCAAATCCTACAACTATCATAGCAAGAAATACTAGTTTCATAAAATTCTTTCAGTAGTATTTACAATACTTAATTAATCAAACCAACTATAACGCTTGATATTGTTTTTTTCTAAAATTTCAATAAAATTTTTAATTTCATCTTTTGTAAACATATTTTGATTTATATGTATCGGAAATTTAAATTTCTTAAACCTAACTACTATATTATTATTAGTAATAGAAGTAAAAAACCAATAATCTTTAAATTTTCTATAGCAAACCTTTTGAGTGCAAAACTTTCTCTTAATTATGAAAAAATCTTCATAACAAATAACCGTTTTAATATCAATTGCACAAAAAAAATGATAAGGTATAATAGCAACTATAATAAAACCAATAATATTTGCTAAAAAATTATCTAAATCTATAAAACATATTCCAATCAGTAAAGTTGCTAAATCCCATATAAAAACAAATATATAATAAAGAGATACGAAAAAAGATTTTTTTCTATTCATCACAAAAATAGGCTCATTGTTGTTTTGCATAATATTTTCCTATATTATTTATTTTTATTTTGAAAATAGGCTCTCCTTTAAGTTTTACCCTACAGCTTTTAACCTATTATTATATTCTCTATACTCTCAATTTTTATCATTATTTATTCTTTAGTTTAAAGAATTTAAATTAGGATTTATATTTATTTTGTTTTATAAATTGTAAGGCAAATAAAATAATAAAAGAAATGGCTAATAATATTATACTAAGCTCATTTGCTTTATTTAAATCTAGTGTTTCTAATGCTTCAAATACGGCAATAGAAGCGACTTTTGTCTCTCCTGCTACGCTACCGCCTATCATCATTACTACACCAAATTCTCCCATAGTATGAGCAAAACTCATAACACTAGCACTTATTACACTAGGGATTATTAGCGGCAAACAAAGGCGAAATATTATATTAGCTTGAGATTTTTCAAGTAATTTAGCTCTATCAAAAAGATTTTTAGGCAAAGCATTAAACGCACTATAAATAGGATTAAACATAAAAGGCATAGAATAAATTATTGAAGCAATCAATAAAGCCTTAAAATTAAAAACAAGTTTAATATCAAAATTAGCCAAAAATTGCCCTAAATAATTATTAGGACTTAATAGCACCAATAAATAAAAGCCTAAAACGGTAGGGGGTAGCACAAGTGGCAATGAAATTATGCTTAATAGTATTTTTTTACCAAAAAACTCTTTTTGGCTTAGATAAAATGCAGGATATAAGCAAATAAAAAATAATATTATAGTAGTTACGAAAGATAACTTAAGTGATAAGAAAATTGGTGTTAATTCTTGCATAAAAACTCATTATTTTGGATTTTTTCTATAAAAAATTCTTCTTTATTAAGACATTTTTCAAAACTACCATTTTTTACAAAATATATTTTATCAGCAAGGGCATTTATTTCAAAACACGAATGAGATACAAAAATAATTGTTCTTTTGTAGTCTTGATTTATTTTTTTGATTAGTTTTATAAGTGCTATTTTGTTACTATCATCAAGTGCGCTTAAAGGCTCGTCTAATAATATATATTTTGCATTTTTACTTAAGGCGCAAATTAATGCTAGTCTTTGTTTTTGTCCTCCGCTTAGAGTGCTGATTTTTTTAGTTTTGTGCTCTTCTAAATTAGCTAGTTTTAATAATTCATCGTAAAAATTACTTGTATTTTTATCTAATCTTTTACCAAAAATATATTTTAAATCATCTAAAAGAGTTTTAGTATTTGTAAAAACTAGATTTTCATATACATTAAAATTATCAAATAATGTGCAATCTTGAAATAAAAAAGCAATATCTTTTAGCAAAGGCTTATTAATAAGCCCAGCTATTAATTTTAAAATAGTGCTTTTACCACTTCCGCTATCACCAAACAATGCGATAATTTCTCCATCATCAAAGCTTAATCTAGCATTTATTTTAAAGTCTTTAAAATCGTGTTTTAAATCCAGCTCATTCATAGCCATATTTATTAAAAATTTCCTTTGCATCAGGGCTTAATATAAAATCATAAAACACTTTAGCATTTTTTTCTTTACTTGTAATTATCATACCTTGTAAAATTGGTTCGTATAATTTATCATCAATTTTTAATATGTTTTCATCACTAAAACCTAATTCTTTAATTTGCTCTATGCTAGACGCTGCTACAAAAGCATAATCACAAGCTTTTGTGGCTTGTAGTAATGTTGCTGAAATATTTGTAGCAGTTATTATGTTTGAACTATTTGGAATTTGATTTAATACTTCTTTAGCTGCTTTTCCATAAGGAGCTGTGTTTGGGTTTGCTATAGCTATACAAGATGCGGTTTTTAAATCATCTAAATTAGGCTTTTTTTTAGCTGAAAATAATATTAGCTTTCCTTTTGCATAAGTGATTGCTTGATTTTTAGTTAATTCTTCTAAATCTTTAGCAAATTCCATATTTGCAGATAAGAATACATCATAATTTGCTCCATTTTTAATTTGTGCGTTAAAGCTACCACTAGCACCTGTATTGACATTAAGTTTTATATCTGGGTGTAGTTTTTCAAATTTTTGCTTTAATTCGTTTAGTGGATAGCTTATGTTTGCAGCTGCTGCGATATTTAAAGTATTTGCTAATGCAAAAGAACTTAAACTTAAAAATAATAATGCTTTTTTCATACTTACTCCTTTAAAATATAAAAAATTATATATTAAAAAATCTTTAATAAAACTGAATTTAAAAGCTTATTATATAAAATAATATATAATAAATTAATTTTTTATTTTAATATTACAATTATTAAAAAATGCTAGTATTTTGCCTTTTAATTTATTTAAGGAGAAAATATGAAAAAAATATTTTTAAGTTTAGCAGCAATTAGTGCTTTAATAATTCAAACAGGTTGTAACGATAAAAAAGAAGAGCAAAAACCAGCTCAAGAGCTTAGTCAAAATGTAAAATCAAGCACTGAAGAAGTGGCTAAGAAAATAGATACAATTGTAGATAATGTGGCAACAAAGGTTGATGAACATATAAATACTGCTGCAAATCAAGTTGAACCTATGATAAATTCTGCAGTAGATAGCATTAGTGATACTACAAAAAGCGTTGCTAACAATTTAAAAGAAAGCACCAATGAAGTTGCAAATACAATAAAAGAAAGCACAGATAGTGCAGCTAAAGCAATTACTGATGGCATTGATAAGGTTAGTAGTAGTGTTGAAAATGTTTTAAAAACTGATGCGGCGACTTTATTTAAAAAATGTATTGCCTGTCATGGAAAAAATGCAGAAAAATTAGCTCCTGGGGCTGAAGTTGTAATAAATACTTTAAGCGAGAGCGAAATTTATGAAGCTTTAAGTGGATATAAGGCGGGAACTTTTGGTGGTAAATCTCAAAAAACTATGCAATTACAAGTAAAAAATCTAAATGATGAAGACTTTAAAGCTTTAGCTAAATACATTAAGACTTTATAAGATAGTTAAAAATTAGGAATGTGAAATTCCTAATTTTGTTTTTATGATTATTTTGTAGTTAATAATATTTTTAGAAGTTTTTTTGCACTTTCAACACCAGGTTGATCGTAAGTGCTAATGCCTATCATAAGCCCACAAGCACCAACTAATAACTCATAATAGTATATTAAATATCCGATATTATAAGCACTTTTGCCATCAAGCTCAATTAGACTTGTTTCTATTCCTTCAGCTTTTATCGCATCAAGACACGATTTGCTTTGAGCATAAAGTAGCTCATCTAAACTATGTCCTACGCTTTGATTTTCAAGATTTTCAAGTCCTTTTATGTGCTTTATTTTGGGGCTATTTGGATTTGGTTTTATACGGATAAATTCTACGAATTTATCTTTTGGCCCTTCAATTATGAGTTGTAAAAACGAATGCTGGTCTTTTGGTCCTATTAGACTAATTGGTGTAAGTCCTACGCGTTTATATTCTTTAAATTTCCCAAGACTTTCGGCTACAAGCTGAACGAACCATTCGTTAAAATGGCGTAATTCTTCACAATAAGTGAATAAAACATAATTTTTATTTATCATTTTTGTGCTTAGCGTGTAGGCTAGATTAAGGATATGCTCACGAATTAGCGTATCGTTCATACAATCTTTAGCACCTTTGATAAGCTCATCAACATTAGCCCCTGCTAAAAATAACGGCACAAGTCCAACATTACTAAGCACTGAAAATCTACCGCTAACGTTTTCTTCTATATCAAAATGTGTTATTTCATTTGTCTTTAAAAACTCATAAAATTTGGTATTTTGCATACAAATTCCTATTAAGTGATGCTTTAAATCATCTACATTTAAACCTAAAACATCAAGCAAAATCCTAAAATAACTTATACATTCAATTGTATTTCCAGATTTTGATACTAATATGAAAAGCGTTTTTTCAAGGTCAATTTTTTCTAATATTTCATTAAAAAGAGTACTTGAAATATTGTCTAAATAATCAATATTTTTTATCCCCAAAAAACTCGTAATCGCCCTAGTGCCAACACTACTTCCACCCATTCCAATAACTATAAAATGACTTTTGTTAGCAAATTTTTCTTTTACTTTTTGAAGTTTTGAAATTCCTAAATCAAATTCTAAAGGCAAATCATAAAACCCAACTTCGCCACTTTGCCTTTCTTCATTCATTCTTTTTAGATAAAGGCTTATGTTTTCTTGCGAAGTTTTTTCAAAATACTCTTGATAGGTAATCATTTGTAATCCTTTATTATTGATATTTTTTAATACCTAATTTTCTTTTTATATAATGTCTAATTACTCTTTCTAGTCTTTTTAGATAACTATCTCTATTTTTTATACTTTGATTAAAAATACTTAGTGTTTTATTAAAATTATCAGTATTATTAATTAATGGTGTAAATCCATTATCCATTGCTAAATTAATTGCTTTGTTAAATTTTTTAATATTGTCATCACTCATAGATATACCACATTTTTCTATTCCATATTTTATACTTAACTCAGGATTAGCTCCCCAAATTTTTTTATTGTTTTTATTATGTGGTGGAACGAAAGTTTGTATATTTTGTTTTTGTAGCATTAAAGAAAATGCTATATCTTCTCCTGCCACTTTTAAATCTTGCATTTCTTGTGGTGCATTTAATAAATATTGTAACCATTCTTTTTTAAAAAACCATGCGTGCCCTACAAAATCAACTAATGCTGTTATTTCATTAGGACATGCCCAACCCAATCTAAAAATATTTTCTGGATAATCTCTTGGTTTTTTCATTACAACCCCTATTGCTCCATATAAACCTTCTTGTTTATGCATTTCATTAAGGCAATTTGCTAAGAAATCACATCCAGGTAAAGTATCATCATCAAATACACAAATATATTTTGAAGTTGCTTTTTGTGCAAATTTAAATCTTTGCCAAACCCCTTTATTTTCTTTAGAAATTTCAATATTGGTAGCAATTTCTTTTGCTTCTTTGCACATTTGAACACCTTCAAACACACCATCTTGATAAATTAATATTTCTTTTGGTTTGATAGATTGTTTTTTTATTGATTCAATTTGTAAAGGCAATACATGTGGTCTTTTGTATAAATTTAAAACTACACTAATTTCTAATTCTTTTTTATTATAAATTTTCATTTTGCAATTTTTATTTGCATATTCACTAGAATTATCCATATATGGTCTTAATTGTATTTTATCTTTAAAATAAAAGTCAATTGAAGAACCAAAATCTATATATTGGTTTTCTTCATTATTTTCAAATAATTTATGTATTATGATTTCAGCTAAAGGTCCTGCAGATATAACATATAGTAAATTTTTTTGTGTTCCAAAATCGTTAATAATTTCATCAATTAAATTATTTAAGTGTTTGTTGTAAAAATCATTGCAATCATCACTAATTTCGTAATATTTTAAAATATTTAAATTACCTATTTTTTTATTTTTGGCACGATAGTTAGCTATTACAACTGCATCTTTTTTTATTTTTTCAAAATACTCTTTAAATCTTTTATGATTTATATTGACGAAAATATTACTTAAGCTAATATTTGTATTGTCAATTTGCTGTTGATAAAAATAACTAGAAGCAAAATCGCAGCATGGGCAAGAAATAGCATGTATTATTTTAGGATTATTTAATTTTAAAGTTTCGTATAGGCTATTAGAAAATTTTAAATTATTATTTACTTCCCAACCTTCTTGTGCTTTTACTCTAATATTATTTATTATAGCTCTTTCACCATCTCCATATCTTAAGAGAGCAAAGTTTTCATTTTTGTTTATTTTATTAAAAATTTTATCAAATTCTTCTGTCAATATAAGCATTGCTATATCCTTAATATTTTAGTTATAATGCTTAAGATTTTATATAAATAAAGTAAGGAAATATTATATGGTTAAAAATATATTAATTGTATTTGGTACAAGACCTGAAGCTATTAAATTAGCACCTGTAATTTTAGAATTAAAAAAATATCCAAGTCTTTATAATGTAATAGTATGTAATACTGAACAGCAAAAAGAATTATCAAATCAAACTCTCGAGTTTTTTAATATAAAAGCAGATATTAAGCTTGATTGTATGAGAGAAAATCAAAAATTAGTTGATATTCAATCAAGAATAATGTTGAAATTACAAGAAGTATTTAGCAATAATACTATTTATGCGACCATAGTGCAAGGCGATACTATGAGTGTTTTATGTGGTGCTTTAGTTAGCTTTTACAATAAAGTCCCTGTTTTTCATATTGAAGCAGGTCTTAGATCAAATGATATATTTGAACCATTTCCAGAAGAGGCAATTAGAGCTATGGTTAGTAAAATTACAACATTGCATTTTGCTCCAACAAATGATGCAGTAAAAGCATTGAAAAAAGAAGGGATTAATAAAAATATTTTTATGGTTGGAAATACTTCTATAGATGCTTTAAAGTGTTTATCAGATGAAATTATGCAAAAAACTAATAAATTTTTAGATACTTTAAATAAGGATAAATTAGTATTAGTAACTATTCATCGTAGAGAAAATCATGGTGATAGATTAAATTTTATTTGCAAAGCAATTAAAGATATAGCAAGCAAGTTTAAAGACCATAGTTTTTTAATACCTGTTCATCCAAATCCTAATGTAAAAATTAAAATATATAAAGAATTATCTAATATAAGTAATATAATATTAACCGAGCCATTAGAATATCCTATGCTAATTAATGTTATGAAAAATTCTAAACTTATTTTAACAGATAGTGGAGGGATACAAGAAGAAGCACCTAGTTTCAATGTCCCTATTTTGGTTTTAAGATATGAAACAGAAAGAATAGAAGGTATAAATGCTGGTTTTTCTAAGCTTGTTGGTGCTGATTATAATAAAATAATAAATGAAACTACTAATATTCTAATAAAAAATAAAGAAGAAACAAGAATTTATAAAGATAATCCATATGGCAATGGTAACGCGAGTGCAAATATTGTGAATATAATAGGTAAAATTGATGTTATTTAACTCCAATCTATTCATATTCATATTTTTACCAATAACATTTATTTTATATCACACACTAAATTACTATAGGCAAATAAATCTAGCAAAGGTTTTTATGATATTTGCTAGTTTTGTTTTTTATGCTTATTTTAAATATTCACTTGTATTTATATTAATAGCTTATATTCTAATAAACTATACTTTTTATCATTTACTAATGCGGTATAAAAGTAAGCTTTTGCTAAGTCTTGGGATAGGGCTAAACTTAGCAATATTAGGATATTTTAAATATAAATATTTTGTTATAGATAATATAAATAATGTCTTTAATCTTGATATTATTAATCCAACCATACTGCTTCCACTTGGAATTTCATTTATTACCTTTCAGCAAATCGCATTTTTAAGTGATTGTTATAAGTATCAGCGTGATATAAAAACTCTCGTGGGGGGGGGTATTTTAGGATTTATAAACTTTAGTTTATTTGTAAGCTTTTTTCCACAATTAATTGCTGGACCTATTGTGCATTATAAAGATATGATGCCGCAATTTAAAAATCCAAATAACTTCATATTAAGATATAAAAACATAGCTTTAGGATTATTGTTTTTTACAATTGGCTTATTTAAAAAAGTAGCCTTAGCTGATTATCTAGCACCTAGTGTTGATAGTGCTTACGCTTTTGTTGAAAGCGGAGGGGTATTAAATCTAATTGAAAGTTGGGTATTAACCCATGCTTATACATTTGAGCTTTATTTTGATTTTAGTGGATACTCTGATATGGCGATAGGCTTAGCATTGTTTTTTAATATAAAACTTCTATATAACTTTAATTCTCCTTATAAGTCTTTAAGTATTTCAGAGTTTTGGCAAAGATGGCATATGACATTAGGAAAATTTTTAAAAGATTATATTTATATTCCACTTGGTGGTAGTAGGGTTGGCAAATCTAGACAATACATAAATTTATTTATAGTCTTTTTAATAAGTGGAATTTGGCACGGAGCTGGATGGGGATTTATAATATGGGGAAGCTTACATGGAATTGCAATATGTATTCATAAAGTATATATGAGTGTGTTTGCTAATGTTACTTGGTTTAAGAATAGATTAAATAGTAAGTTTTATAAAGTAATAATGTGGATTATTACATTTGAGTTTATTAATATTACTTGGGTG
Source organism: Campylobacter sp. 2018MI13 (assembly GCF_018501135.1). NCBI lineage: Bacteria > Pseudomonadati > Campylobacterota > Epsilonproteobacteria > Campylobacterales > Campylobacteraceae > Campylobacter > Campylobacter sp. 2018MI13. Next base: position 9,354 of record NZ_JAHCZC010000009.1, read on the forward strand.
TTTTTTAGAGCTACTAGTATAAATGATGCTTTAAGTGTTATTAAGAGTATGTTTTTAATACACGGACAAATTGTGCTAAGTCCTAATATGCAAAGATTATTTCAAGATAATCCTTTATTTGCATTTGGTAAATGGGGAGAGCATTTTACTATAGGACAAAGTGCTATGTTAAATGCTGTGCTTTTAATGATAGCTTTTGTTTTGTTATTTAGGTCTTCACATTTAAATATATATAAAAAGTTTATTTTTAAAGATAGATATTTTATATTAATAGGGATTATGCTGATTTGGTGTATTTTAAAGCTTAATATTACCGCTTATACAAAATTTATATATTTTAACTTTTAGGAATATTTATGAATAGATATTTAAAAAGAATAATTATAGGAGCTTTTATAATTCCTTTGATGGGGTTTTTATATATTGTTAGTCTTGTTTATTTTTACGACCCATTGCAGCTTTTTAACGAGAAATATCCTAATAAATATTTAGCAGATACTAGAATAGCGGCAAAAAGAGTAATTGATAATTATGAATTTGATAGTGTTTTATTAGGTAGTTCTATGCTTTTAATGAGTGAGCCAAAAGAATTAAATAATGGAAAATATATTAATATTACTTTAGATGGTTCTATTAGTGAAGAAAGAGCGTATTTGTTAGAATATTTATTTAAAACCAAAAATATTAAGAATATTATTTATACTCTTGATGGTGTTATTCAAGATACAAGTTATTATAAAAAACAATTTTCTTATTTATATGATACTAATATTGATTTTAAAGATAAAATAAAAGCATATTTTAATGGTTTAATTCCTTATAAATGTTTTTTATTTTTTTCTAAAAAAGATTATTGTATAGGAAGAGAGCATAATTATTATAATTTACAATTAGAATTCTTTAGGCCTGATTATATTTTAGATGAGGTAGATTTTGTTTATCAAAAAAATCTTTATACCATTACCAATGAATCTAGGATATTAGATAAATATTTAGTTAAGTATATAGAGCAAAATCCAAAAACAAATTTTCATATAGTAATACCACCATATCATACATTATCTTATAAAAAAGATTTGGATAAATATTTAAAATTGTATAAATTAAGTATAGAAAAATTATCAAAATATAAAAATGTAAAAATATATTTCTTTGGTAACGAAAGATTTAGTGATAATATTAATAATTGGCAAAATGATAAACAACATTATAAAAAACATATAAATTCTCGTATTAATAAAGCCATCAATGAAGGCACAAATATCATTACTATTGATAATATGGAAAAAGAATTTAATAAATTTATTAAAAAAGTAGAAGATTATGACCTTAAAGCTTATAAAGAAGCTTTAAAATTAGATATTAGAGAATAAATGTATTTTAATTGTATTTTGAACATTATCAAATAAATTGCAGTTTTGTATTAATAAACTTAAAGTATTCTAAAGAAAAGGTAAAAATATGAAAAATATAAAATCAGCAATTTACACAAACGAACTAAATATAATAAATATTGAAGCAATGATGTCAAAGGGCTTACCTGCTTTTAATATCGTAGGATTAGCAAGCACTAGTATCAAAGAAAGTGTAGATAGGATAAAATCAGCTTTTGCTAATCTTGATGATTTTACAATGCCTTGTAAAAAAATCGTAATAAATCTAAGCCCATCAGATATTCCTAAAAATGGTAGTTATTTTGATTTAGCAATTGCGCTTTTAGTATATTTTTATGAAAAAGATTTAGATAATGATTATTATGTATTCGGAGAGCTTGGGTTAAATGGGGATATTAAAAGCACTTCGGGGCTTTTTTCTATTTTATTATTTTTAGCTAGATTTAAGCCAAATTCTAAGGTTTTAGTGCCTAAAGACTTAGCAAATGAAGTTAGTTTGATTTATAATTTGCAGTGTTATGCTGTCGGGAATTTACTTGAAGCTTTTGAATTTTTTACTAGCGAAGATAAGGAAAAATTCAGAATAAACTATAATGAAAATATTTTTAATTCTTTAATCAAAATCAATAATAAAAGTTATATAAAAAATACAAATTACCCACTAGATTTTATAGACATTAGGGGGCAAGAACAAGCAAAATTAGCTTGTAAAATAGCAGCTTTAGGAATGCACAATATTATGTTAGAAGGCTCACCTGGAAGTGGTAAAAGTATGTGTGCTAAAAGGTTGGTTTATATAATGCCACCACTTAGCGTTGATGAGATTTTAGAAAATAATGCTTATAGGAGTTTAAATGGCGAGAAGCTTGATTTTTCGTCTATTAGAAGCTTTAGAAGTCCGCATAGAAGCTCAACTATTAGCTCAATTTTAGGTGGTGGGACTAAAAATGCTAGGATAGGCGAAATTGCTTTGGCAAATAATGGGGTTTTGTTTTTTGATGAATTTACTTATTTTAATAAGCAAATTATAGAAAGCCTAAGAGAGCCTTTAGAAGATAATCTAATCAATATTTCAAGGGTTAATTCAAAAATATCTTATAAAACTAAATTCTTATTCATATCAGCCTTAAATCCTTGCCCTTGTGGAAATCTCTTTAAAAAAGAGCAAAATTGCAAATGCCTTGAGCGTGATATTATAAGGTATAAAAGTAAGATTTCAGAGCCGATTTATGATAGGATTGATTTATATGTGGCGGTTGATGAGGTTGATATGAACGCAAAAGCAAGTGTTAGTAGCAAGGATTTAGCTGATGAGATTTTAAAGGCTTTTATCTTTCAAAAAGAGATAAGAAAGCAAGATGAGTTTAATGGTAAATTAAGCGATGAAGATATTAAAAAATACTGCATTTTAGAAGATAGTGCAAGAGATATTTTTAACAAAGCTATTAATAATTATCATTTAAGTGCTAGGGCTGCTAATAAGGTTTTAAAGGTTGCTAGGTCTTTGGCTGATTTTGAAGAGAGATTAAAAATAAACGAAAAAGATATAAAAATAGCTTTATCTTTTAGATATAGAGCAAAACATTAGATTTTGATTTTAAATTCTTTAGTATTAAAGAATTTAAAATTAGTAGTTAAAGTTACATTACTAATCTAACAATTGATTATCACATATAATATTTTTCATATCTTTTAAAGCAGAGAATAAACAATTTTTCTTTTTGTTATATAAATTATATTTTTCTAAATCAAGATTTTCTTTAGATATAACTTCGTTAAAATCTCTTTCAAGTTCTTGAATTAATTTTTAGCTTTTTGTATTGCTGATACTAAGTTTTGATAAGAGTAATTTGTTTCATCTTTTTTTATTAATTCACAATAATCGTCCAAAAGATATAACAAGCTTTGAAATTATTTATGATTTCGTGCTTTTTGGCAAATTTTTGTCCCATATTTTTAGTATTTTTAGCTCATTATTTTGCTTAAAAATTTTTGTGATTCTAAAATAATAAATAATTAAATTCCTTAAAAATTGGTTTTAATAATTTTATTTTTAAGCTTTTATTAAGAGTGGGGGGGGGTATTATTATATTTTTAAAATTATTTTAGGAGATATTATGAAAAAATTAGTTTTTTCGTTAATTTGTGTAAATGCTTTTGCAAGCAATTTTGTTGGTTTGGATATTTATGGAACTAGTTTGGTTGAAGAAAATGGAGTTAGTTTAGAAGATAATTTTGTTGGTAGAGCTGATTTGTACGCAAATAGATTTTACACAAATGAAGAAAATCATTTTGTATATGATATTAGATTTACTCATGCTGAAATTAATAGTGATTTTGTAAATTCATATAATGTTAAAGGTAAAATCAAAGATAGCTTTAATAGTTTTTCAGCACTTGGTGGTTATGGAATTTTAGTTGGTAATGATATGTCTTTATCGTTGTTAGGTGGTCTAGGTTATGCTAGTAGAAGTTTTGAAACTAAGTTTTATAATATTGATACAAATGATATTAATGTTAGTGCAAATTCAATGTTTTTAAAGGCTGGTGTTGCTGCCAGAAAACAATTTGAGAATAATTTTACAATGAGTGGTGGTGTGTATCTTAAATATTTTGCAAAAAAAGTAAATTTTATAAAACGCTTTTCGCCTGAAGTTGATTTAAGACTTGGTTATACTTTTGCAAATAATACTTATGCAGGAGTAAAATTTGGCTATGAAAATACTTTAATCGGTCATGGTGGTAAAGCTGGTTTTGAACTAGGCTATAAATTTTAAAATTTACTCAAGCATTTAAAGGTTTGAGTAAAAATATTTTAATAACCAATTAGCTCTCATAAACTTGCTCTTTATCATCTGTGTAATAAGTTTTATATTTTATTGTAGTTTCGTTTTTTCCACCATTCACAACTATGCCTTTTATCTTGCCATCTGTTATTTTACTGCTTAATTCATTTGGCATAGTTGGATAAACAAATTTCAAATTAGCATTACAATATCTTGCTCTATCATCTTCGTTTTTTAGTGTTACAAAGCTAGAAAAATCCATCTTAACATTAGTGCTTACATATTTTATTATTTGATTCAATAAATCAATTACGGGTTTATAAGCATTTGCTGCGTAGCTTTCGGCAAAATTACCATTATATGAATAATCATAATCTTTAAACTCTCGCACTTTAATTATCGTATTTTCTACTTCATCTTGAAATGCTTTAATAACGCCATATTTAAATATTACTTCAGGAGCATTTTCTCTTATAAGCTCTTCTAGGGCTTCAAGTGCTACTTCATCATTGCATTTTGGTGTATTATCAAAAAAAGAAAAATTAAAAGCACTTAAATATGTGCTTAAAAATAAACTAATTATTATTTTTTTCATTGTTACTCCTATTATCTTCAAATATTTTTGCAATAGCTTGAGAGATATTTTCATTATTTGGGTTATTGTCTAATATAAATAATTTTAAAAACTCAACGCCAAAATGCGATGGGAAAATAAAATAACAATCATTGTGAAAATTATCTTTAGGAAAATGATTTGTCCTTATGCCTATTGATAATTCACCCTTATTTGTCTGTGCTTCTCCGACTACTACTTCAAAATATTTATCTTTATAAATTAGTTTGAAAGGATAGTTTTTACTATCAATAAAAGGCTTTTTAATTTGCATTTCTTGCCTTTACTAAGTCTATGATATTATTAACCTTTTCTAAGTTTTTATTTCTTAAAATTGCACCTATTATAAATAAATCAAATAGGCACCAAAAAGCAATGAATTTGTCTAAATCTAAAATACCCGATATCTCTGGATTTATTTCCTTGAGATTAGATGCTATTATTAATAAAATTAATTTCATACAACCTACCGAAAACATATTAATTCTAAACCAAGCTACACCATAACAACCTAATAATAGATTATAAAGCCAAAAGCAAGTAACAGGACTATCAAGCTTGTCTTTTTTTAGTATTTTAGCAACTTCGTTAAGCTCTGTCTCGCTTAAACTTTCTAGTTTTTTTAATAATTCTTCATTACTCATAATAGGTTCTGATGACTTTATATTTTTTATGAGAAATTTTCTAAATCTACCTATTTTTTTAGGCAACTTGTCTTGAATTGAAGAGAATAAAATCGTCGCATTCATTTTTAATCCTTTTAAAATAAAATAAAAACGAGATAATACCCCCCCCCATTCTTAATTTATGCTTAAATATATAACAAGTTTTAAATATATGAATTTTAAATTTATATTTTTTAAGTAAAAATTAAGAATGGGGTGGGGTATAATAAATTATTTTATGAAAGGAGATATTATGAATAATGCTAATGCAAACCATAAAGCAAATCAAGCTAATGCTAATAAAGGCACTTCAGGTCAAAACCCAGCTCACGCAAAAGTTCATGGAAATCGTGGTGCTCAATTAAATCCAAATAATAAAAAATAATTTTGGATTTACTAGCCTAAAAAGGCTAGTGTATAAAATGTAATTTATTTTGAAGATAGAATGCTTATATAAATTTTACTTTTTCGTTAAACGAAAATCTCATTTTTTTATGCTTTGGTTGCCCGTTTGCTCTATAACCAAAAGTTAAAACTAAAGCACAAAACTCATCTTTTGGTAAAAATTCTTCATTAATCGGTGCTTCGTCGTATCCTCCGATAATGCAAGAATCAACGCCTAAAGTATGAGCACAATTTACCATATTTGTAGCTGCTATATAGCATTGTAAAGCTCCATATTCGTGAGCGTTTCTAGTTTCTAAACGCTTTAGATAAGGCGAATATAATTCATAAACTTTATCAAAATCTTCTCTTCTTTTAAGCGCATTTTGAACTACGCTACCCTTTGGGTCAAAATTATTTTTTGCAGCTACAATTACAGCAAAAGCACAAGTTTCAAATTGTCTTTTAGAATTACAAAATTGTTTTAATTTTTCAATGTTTTCAGGATTTTGTAAAACATAAAAAGTCCAAGGCTCAAGCCCTAATGAGCTAGGGCTTAAAATTCCAGCTTCTAAAATAGCATTGATTTTTGCTTGAGAAACTTTTTCGTTATTAAATTCTTTACAAGCAAAACGAGTTTTTAATAAGTGCAAATAATTCATTCTTCGTCCTTTCTAGCTTTTTTTTGAGCTAATATATTTTCTTTATTATCTTCTATTAATAATCTATTTCTTTCTATTAGCTTCATTGCTTCGTTTAATTTATCATCAATTACTGATATTTTTTGTTTTAATAGATTTATTCTTGCGTTGAAATATTGCGTAATTAAAAATGCTATCAGTAAAAATACGATTAGTATAACTAGTAAATACAAGCTTCCCATTTTAATCCTTTATATCAATATAAAATATTGTTTTATTTTCTATATTTTCTATATTTATTACAGAAAAATTAGTATAAATCATATTAGATAATTCTTTAATATTAGTAATATTATTTTGTGCTAATAGCCTTAAAACCCTGCCACGATAGACTTTTGAACTATGAGATAATTGCTTATTATTTTTCATAAAAATAAAAGTTGCGTGCGGAATTTGAATTTGATAATAGTCTTTATAAATATCAGCTCTAAGGTCAATTGCAAATTCTTTTATTATTTCATTTAGATTATTTGTTGTATCTTTTAAATATTCTTTAGCTTGGTTGATTTTGTTTAATTTCACCCCTTGTTTGAGTTTATAAAATGGTATCTCATCATTTGCAAGAATAGGTCCAAAAAGGTTGGAAAATATAATTACATTACCATCAATATATGTTTTTTCTTCATTGCTTAAGCTATTGTAATCTAATTCTTTATAGCTAACTCCTTGGTATAAAATTATTGCTTTATATAGTTTATTAGAGAAATTATTTAATATATTTTGGGTATTTTTAACACCAAAAATTAATTCTAAATTATCAAAATGATTTATATATTCCTTTATATATGATTTTCTAAATTGAGATTTTATTGAGAGATTGTCTAAATTTAAATTAGTAAAAAATATCTTTAATTCATCTACATTACAAGCATTTAAGCTATTTATTTTTTCTTCACTTGGTGAAAACAAAATTTTCATATTGCTCCTTTTTTTAAAAAAATTATAACTTACTCTTGACAAATGAAAAATTTTTACATATAATGCCGTCTTTCATTTTTGATTTATGCTGGTTTAGCTCAGTTGGTAGAGCAGCTGCCTTGTAAGCAGCAGGTCGGGGGTTCAAGTCCCTTAACCAGCTCCATTTTATTTTTAGCAGTGTTTGACCAGAACAAAAAAGGCTTTATTTTTATAAATAAAGGTGAGTTACTCAAGTGGCCAACGAGGGCAGACTGTAAATCTGCTGGCTTTGCCTTCCGTGGTTCGAATCCACGACTCACCACCATTATAGATGCGGGAATAGCTCAGTTGGCTAGAGCATCAGCCTTCCAAGCTGAGGGTCGCGAGTTCGAGTCTCGTTTCCCGCTCCAACTTTTTTGCAAGAACTGGGAGCTGTAATTTTTATCGCTTCACAAGTTTTTCCAAAAATAGTTTAAGTTTTAGTGTATTTGTTGTCTAAAGTTATAATTTTTCTGAGCGCTCGTATGGCTCAGAGGTAGAGCACTCCCTTGGTAAGGGAGAGGTCGTGGGTTCAAGTCCCACTATGAGCTCCATTTATTCAAAAAGGTAATAATTTTAGACTAGTAATTAATTTTATTAATACGGAGGAAGTATTATGGCAAAGGAAAAATTCTCACGTAATAAACCACACGTGAATATCGGAACAATTGGTCATGTTGACCACGGTAAAACTACTTTAACTGCTGCTATTTCAGCTGTTTTATCAAGAAAAGGTCTTGCAGAGCTTAAAGATTATGATAATATTGATAATGCTCCAGAAGAAAAAGAAAGAGGTATTACAATTGCTACTTCTCATATTGAGTATGAGACTGAAAATCGTCACTACGCTCACGTAGACTGCCCAGGCCACGCAGACTATGTTAAAAACATGATTACAGGTGCTGCACAAATGGATGGCGCTATTCTTGTTGTTTCAGCAGCAGACGGCCCAATGCCACAAACTAGAGAGCACATTCTATTATCACGCCAAGTTGGTGTTCCATATATCGTAGTATTTATGAACAAAGCTGATATGGTTGATGATGCTGAATTATTAGAACTAGTTGAAATGGAAATTAGAGAATTATTAAGTTCATATGATTTCCCAGGCGATGACACTCCAATCGTATCTGGTTCAGCTTTACAAGCTTTAGAAGAAGCAAAAGCTGGTAAAGATGGCGAATGGTCAGCTAAAATTTTAGAGCTAATGGCTCAAGTAGATAGCTATATCCCAACTCCAGTTCGTGATACTGACAAAGATTTCTTAATGCCAATTGAAGACGTATTCTCAATTTCAGGTCGTGGTACAGTTGTAACAGGACGTATTGAAAAAGGTATCGTTAAAGTTGGAGATACTATCGAAATCGTTGGTATTAGAGATACTCAAACAACAACAGTTACTGGTGTTGAAATGTTTAGAAAAGAAATGGAGCAAGGTGAAGCTGGTGATAACGTAGGTGTATTACTACGCGGAACAAAAAAAGAAGATGTTATTCGTGGTATGGTTCTTGCTAAACCAAAAACTATTACTCCACATACAGACTTTGAAGCTGAAGTTTATATCTTAACTAAAGAAGAAGGTGGTAGACATACTCCATTCTTTAATAACTATAGACCACAGTTCTATGTAAGGACAACTGACGTTACAGGTTCTATTCAGTTAGCAGAAGGCACAGAAATGGTTATGCCTGGTGATAACGTAAGAATTACTGTATCATTAATTCAACCAGTTGCACTTGAAGAAGGTACTCGTTTTGCTATCCGTGAAGGTGGTAGAACAGTTGGTTCAGGTGTTGTATCAAAAATTATTAAGTAATTTAAATGAGTAGGTTTTATACCTACTCTAAAAACTAAAAGGAAATGTTATGAGAATTAAAATTGGTTTAAAATGCGAAGAAACAGGCGATATTAATTATAGTACGTTTAAAAATTCAAAGAATACTACTGAAAAGTTAGAACTTAAAAAGTATTGCCCAAGATTAAGAAAACATACAGTTCATAAAGAAGTTAAGTTAAAAAGCTAATTTTAGGGCAATAGCTCCAACGGTAGAGCGCCGGATTCCAAATCCGATGGTTGGGGGTTCGAATCCCTCTTGCCCTGCCAATTAAAGGTTTTAAAATGGAAAAATTAATAAATTATTTTAAGTTATCAAAAGCTGAGTTAGCAAAAGTATTTTTTCCAACTAAAGGACAAGTAAAAAATGCTTTTATTACGGTAGTTGTTGTAGTTACCGTTATTTCTTTATTTTTAGCTTTTGTTGATTTTATTATGTCTTTTTCATTAAAGAGTATTTTATAAGGGCGCGAGATGAATTTTAAATGGTATGCAATTCAGACTTACGCAGGTAGCGAAATGGCTGTAAAAAGAGCTATTGAGAAATTATGTTATGAAAATGGAATTTCTGATAGATTAAAAGAAGTTTTAGTTCCTACAGAAGATGTTATTGAAACAGGTAAGAATGGAAAACAGAAAATTACAGCAAAATGTTTATATTCTAGCTATGTTTTTGCAAACATTGATTTAGATATAGAGTTATGGCATAAAATTCAAAAATTGCCTAAAGTTGGAAGATTTATTGGAGAATCTAAAAAACCTACTCCTTTAAGTGAGAAGGATGTTAATTTGATTTTAGAAAAAGCTAATAATAAAAAAGCTCCAAGACCTAAAATTTTCTTTGAAAATGGAGAAAGTGTTAGGATTACTGAAGGCTCATTTGCGAATTTTACAGGTATTGTAGAAGAATACGATATGGTTAGGGGTACTTTAAAACTTAATGTTTCAATTTTTGGAAGAAGTACGCCAGTTGAAATACTATATTCACAAGTAGAAAAAATTATTTAATAAATTAAGGAGTCATTATGGCTAAAAAAGTTGTTGGGGAAATTAAATTACAAATAGCTGCAACAAAGGCAAATCCATCACCACCAGTAGGACCTGCTTTAGGACAACAAGGTGTTAATATTATGGAATTTTGTAAGGCTTTCAATGAGCGTACAAAAGATATGGCGGGATATAATATTCCAGTAGTTATAACAGTATATGCTGATAAAAGTTTTACATTTATAACAAAACAACCACCTGCTACAGATTTAATTAAAAAGGCTGCAGGTATTTCAAAAGGAACTGATAATCCTTTAAAAAATAAAGTAGGTAAGCTAACAAAAGCTCAAATACTTGAAATTGTTGATAGAAAAATTGCTGACTTAAATACAAAAGATCGTGAGCAAGCTGCTAAGATTATTGCAGGTTCTGCTAGATCAATGGGTGTTGAAGTAGTAGATTAATAAGAACCTAACCGCCGGGTTAAGGCGGAAGCACTTTAAAAAATGCGGAGAAAAATATGGCAAAAAAAGCAAAAAGAATTCAAGAATTATTAAAAAAAGTTGATTTAACAAAAGAATATTCACTAAATGATGGTATTAAAGTTATTAAAACTTTATCATCAGCTAAATTTGATGAAACCGTTGAAATAGCAATGAAATTAAATGTTGATCCAAGACATGCTGATCAAATGGTAAGAGGTTCAGTAGTATTACCAGAAGGAACTGGCAAAAAGGTTCGTGTAGCTGTAATTGCAAAAGATATTAAAGCTGATGAAGCAAAAGCAGCAGGAGCTGATATTGTTGGTGATGATGATTTAGTAGAAGAAATTCAAAAAGGTAATATTAATTTTGATGTATTAATAGCAACTCCAAATTTAATGGGGCTAGTTGGTAAAGTTGGCCGTATTTTAGGACCTAAAGGTTTAATGCCAAATCCTAAAACAGGAACAGTTACTATGGATGTAGCTCAAGCTGTTAAAAATGCTAAGTCAGGACAAGTTAATTTCCGTGTAGATAAACAAGGAAATATTCATGCTGGTTTAGGTAAAGTTAGTTTTTCTGAAGAAAAATTATTAAATAACGTTAGTGCTTTTGTAAAAGCAATTAATAAACACAAACCTGCAACTGCAAAAGGTAGATATATTAAGAGTGCAACTCTATCTTTAACAATGAGTCCAGGTTTAAAACTTGAAACTCAAGAATTATTAGATTTAAAATAATTTTTTCTATGAATAGCTATTTTTTAAACTTTTTATGTTAAAAATATAGCTATTCTTTTTCAAATTTTTATTTTAGTTTTTTTGCGTAAAGAATTTAAATAAAAATTTGATTTGTGACAGCCGAGGTTTATTACTTAATTGACTTTTGTCTCTCTGCTTAAATCATAAATCGGAAAGGAGAAAAGATGACAAGAAACCAAAAAGAAGAACTAATAGCTAGACTTTCTGATGAATTTACAACAAACAATGCTGTTGTTGTTTGTAATTATAAAGGTATTATTACTAAGCAATTAGAAGTATTACGTGATTCTGCAAGAGTTGCTAATGTTAAAGTAGAAGTTATTAAAAATACTTTAGCTAGTATTGCTTTAGAAAAATCAGGCAAAAATGGTTTAACACTTAAAGATACAAATATTTATCTTTGGGGAGAAGACGCGTTAGCAGTTACAAAAGTAGCAGCTAAATTTGCTGAAAAAAATAATGCGTTTGAAGTTAAGTTTGGTCACATAGATGGTGAAGTTGCAGATGCTAATAAAATTACTGCATTATCTAAAATGCCATCTCGTGAAGAGTTACTTGCTATGTTATTGCAAGTTTGGAATGCGCCGATTCAAAATTTCACAATCGGTTTAAATGCACTTAAAGAAAAAAAAGAACAAGAATAATTTTATAAAGGATAAAAAATGGCAATTACAAAACAAGATGTATTAGAATATATCTCAAATCTAAGTGTTTTAGAACTATCTGAATTAGTTAAAGAATTTGAAGAAAAATTTGGTGTTAGTGCAGCTCCTGTAATGGTTGCTGGTGCTGTAGGTGGTGCTGCAGCTGCTGCTGAAGAAGAAAAAACAGAATTTAACGTTGTGTTAGTAGATTCAGGTGCTAACAAAATTAATGTTATTAAAGTAGTACGTGCATTAACAGGATTAGGCTTAAAAGAAGCTAAAGATGCTGTTGAAGGTACTCCATCAACATTAAAAGAAGGTGTTAGCAAAGCAGATGCTGAAGAAGCTAAAAAACAACTTGAAGAAGCTGGCGCTAAGGTTGAACTTAAATAATTTATTTAGCCCTATTTTTAGGGCTATTTTTGTATTGTGTTGTTTTTACAACAAAACTATTCTTTCAAAACTTACCAAGAGGTACATATATGTTAAATAGCTTACATTCAGGAAACAGATTAAGGGTGGATTTTTCAAACGTTCCACAGCAAATTGAGATTCCAAATCTATTACAATTACAGCAAAAAAGCTTTGATTATTTTTTAAATATTGGTAATGAAGACAGGGAAAGTGGTATAGAAAAAGTTTTTAAATCTTTTTTTCCTGTTAGTGATTCTCAAAATAGATTAAGTTTAGATTACGTATCTTGTGAATTTGTAAAGCCTAAATACACAGTAAGAGAGTGTATGGAAAGAGGTCTTACGTATGCAGCTAACTTGCGTGCAAAAATTCGCTTGACGTTATATGATAGAGATGAAAAAACTGGTGAAAAAATTGGAATTAAAGATATAAAAGAACAAGATATTACTATTCGTGATATACCTTTAATGACAGATAGAGTTTCTTTCGTTATCAATGGGGTTGAAAGAGTAGTTGTAAATCAGCTTCATAGAAGTCCAGGTGTTATTTTTAAAGAAAGCGAAGAAGGTAATAAATTACTTTATTCTAGCCAAATTATACCTGATAGAGGAGCTTGGATTTATTTTGAATTTGATTCAAAAAATATTTTATATGCAAGAATTAATAAAAGAAGAAAATTCCAAGCAACACTTTTACTAAGAGTATTAGGATATAGCAAAGAAGATATTATTCAATTATTTTATCCAATTCAAACAATAACACTAAAAAAACATAAATTCTATACAAAATTTGATATTAATGCTATAGGCGATAGAGTTGAATTTGATTTGATTAATGAAAAAGGTGAAGTTGTTCATGAAGCAGGTAAGAAATTAACTAAAAGAAAAATTAAAGAGCTTGAAGAATCAGGTTTAAAATTAATAGAATACCCTGTTGATATTTTAGCTAATCGTCAATTAGCAGAGCCTGTATATGATAAAAATACTGGGGAATTATTATTTGATACTCTTACAATGCTTGATGAAGATAAACTAATTGCTTTAGTTCATAATGGTAGTGATTTTAAAATAGCTAATGATGTTGGTTCAGGAATTGATGATTCAATGTTAAAAACTCTTCAAAATGATTTAGATATGTTTAAATCATTTAAGCGTTCAGAAAATTATGAAAATGAAGAAGAATTTGCAATAGCTAAAATATTTAGAGTATTAAGACCAGGTGATCCTGTTGTTTTAGAAGCAGCAAAAACTTATATTTTAGATATGTTATTTAACCCTGAAAGATACGATATAACAAGAGTTGGTCGTATGAAAATGAACCATAAATTAGGACTTGATGTTCCTGAATATGTAACCGTTTTAACTAGAGAAGATATAGTAAAAACTATTCAATATCTTTACAGAATTAAATCAGGTCGTGGATATTTAGATGATAGAGACCATTTAGGAAATAGAAGAATTAGAGCTATTGGTGAGTTATTAACTAATGAATTACACATAGGTTTTGCAAAAATTCAAAAAGGTATTAAAGATAAATTAAGCTCAATTACTACTCCTATTGAAGAATTAATGCCAAGTGATTTAGTGAATTCAAAAATGATTACTTCTACACTACTTGATTTCTTTACGGGTGGTCAATTATCACAATTTATGGATCAAACAAATCCACTTAGTGAAGTTACACATAAAAGAAGATTATCAGCTTTAGGCGAGGGTGGTTTAGTAAAAGAAAGAGCAAGTTTTGAAGCTCGTGATGTTCATACAACTCATTATGGAAGAATTTGTCCTGTTGAAACTCCAGAAGGTCAAAATATCGGTCTTATTAACTCGCTTTCAACTTATGCAAAAGTTAATGATTTAGGTTTTGTTGAAGCTCCTTATAGAAAAGTTGTAGATGGTAAAATAAGCGATGAAATCGTGTATTTAACAGCTACTCAAGAAGAAGGAATTTGTATTGCACCAGCTTCTACGAAAGTAGATGAAAATGGAAATATTGTTGATGATTTAATTGAAGCTAGAATAGATGGAGAAACGATACTAGCAAAACGCGAAGATGTAGGACTTATTGACCTTACTTCAGGGGCTATCGTTGGGCTTGCAGCTTCGTTAATTCCTTTCCTAGAACACAATGACGCAAACCGTGCACTAATGGGTTCAAACATGCAACGTCAAGCAGTTCCATTGCTTACTGCTACTGCTCCAATAGTTGGAACAGGTATGGAAAGAGTAGTAGCAAGAGATGCGTGGGAAGCAATCAAAGCTAAGCGTTCAGGTAAAGTAGAAAAAGTTGATAGCAATAATATATTTATATTAGGCGAAGATGATAATGGTTTATATATAGACCATTACAAACTAGAAAAGAACTTAAGAACAAACCAAAATACAACATTTTCTCAAAAACCAATTGTAAGAAAAGGCGATATAGTAAAAGTAGGACAAGTAATTGCAGATGGCCCTTCTATGGATCAAGGAGAGCTTGCTATTGGTAAAAATGCTTTAATTGCATTTATGCCTTGGAATGGTTACAACTACGAAGATGCTATTGTAATGAGCGAAAAAATGATTCGTGAAGACGCATTTACTAGTGTTCATGTTTATGAAAAAGAAATAGAAGCTCGTGAATTAAAAGATGGCGTTGAAGAAATTACTCGTGATATTCCGAATGTAAAAGATGAAGATATAGCACATTTAGATGAAAGCGGTATTGTAAGAATCGGAACGCATGTAAAACCTGGTATGATTTTAGTAGGTAAAGTTTCTCCTAAAGGTGAAGTAAAACCAACTCCTGAAGAGAGATTATTAAGAGCGATTTTCGGAGAAAAAGCAGGTCATGTAGTTAATAAATCTTTATACGCAGGTGCTAGTGTTGAAGGCGTTGTAATTGATGTAAAAGTATTTACAAAAAAAGGTCATGAAAAAGATGCTCGTGCAAAAGCAGCTCAAGACGCTGAACGCTTAGTATTAGAAAAAGACTATCATGATAGATTATTAATGATGGATAGAGAAGAAAATCTAAAGATTGCTAAATTATTAAAAGAAACTCCTTTAGAAAAAGCTGAAACTATAGGCGGAACATCTTATAAAAAAGGTGAAATCGTAAAAGAAGATGATTTATCTAATTTAAATCGTTTTGCTATTGGAAGTATTATTAAAGCTTATCCTAAAGATGTGCAAGCTTATTATGAGAATTTAAAAAATCATTTCCAAAATGAGAAAAAAGCTTTAAAACAAGAGCATGATGAAAAATTAGAAATATTAGAAAAAGATGATATTTTACAAAATGGTATAGTAAAACTTGTAAAAGTTTATATAGCAACTAAGCGTAAGTTAAAAGTTGGGGATAAAATGGCAGGTCGTCACGGAAATAAAGGTATAGTTTCTTGCATAGTTCCTGAAGTTGATATGCCTTATTTACCTGATGGAAGACCTGTTGATATTGTTTTAAATCCACTAGGTGTTCCAAGCCGTATGAATATAGGTCAAATTCTAGAAAGCCATTTAGGTTTAGTAGGACTTAGACTAGGAGAACAAATTCAAGAAATATTTGATGCAAAAAGAGCTGATTTTATTAAAGAATTACGCCAAAAAATGATTGATATTTGCGATATTTCAAGATTAATGGACGCTAAAGTTTATCTTAAAGATATGAGTGATGATGAGTTTATTCGCCACGCAAGAGATTGGAGTAAGGGCGTTAAATTTGGAGCTCCTGTTTTTGAAGGTGTAACTGCAGAAGAATTTAAAAAGCTATTTGAAATGGCTAGAATAGATATGGATGGCAAAAGTGAGCTATACGATGGTCGCACAGGCGAAAAGATGAAAGAGCGTGTAAATGTGGGCGTTATGTATATGCTTAAACTTCACCACTTAGTAGATGAGAAAGTTCACGCAAGAAGTACAGGTCCATATAGTCTTGTTACACAACAACCTGTTGGTGGTAAAGCATTATTCGGAGGTCAAAGATTTGGAGAGATGGAAGTTTGGGCATTAGAAGCTTATGGTGCAGCACATACCTTAAGAGAAATGCTAACTATTAAATCTGATGATATTGATGGAAGATTTGCAGCGTATAAAGCACTTGCAAAAGGAGAAAATGTAACTTCAGCAGGAATTCCTGAGACATTTTTTGTTCTTACAAACGAGCTAAAATCTTTAGCTTTAGATGTTGAGATTTATAAAGAGGATAATGATGATGAATAAGAAATATAAAAAAATCCAACTTAACGAAGAAGAAAAACCAAGTCAATTTGATGCCATAGGGTTTAAAATAGCTAGCCCTGAGGCTATTCGTTCATGGTCATTTGGTGAAGTAAAAAAACCAGAAACTATAAACTATCGCACACTTAAGCCTGAAAGAGACGGCTTATTTTGTGCTAAGATTTTTGGGCCAATTAGAGATTATGAGTGCCTTTGCGGAAAATATAAAAAAATGCGTTTTAAAGGCGTTAAATGTGAAAAATGTGGAGTTGAAGTAACTACAAGTAAAGTTCGCCGCACTAGAATGGGTCATATTGAATTAGTTACTCCAGTGGCTCATACTTGGTATTCAAATGCAATACCTGCAAGAATTTCAACACTTTTAGATATTTCTACAAAAGATTTAAGCCGTGTTTTATACTATGAAGCATATATTGTAGAAGCTGTTGGAGATGCGCATACTGCAACTTATGATGATAATAAAAAAGTTACAAAATATAGCGTAATCAGCGAAGAACAATTCCAAGCTTTAAATGAAAGATATGAAGATACTGGCTTTAAAGCTAGAATGGGTGGAGAAGTAATTCATGATTTATTAGCTGAACTTGATTTAGTAGATATGGTAAGAGAATTAAAAGAAGCTTGCGAACTAGCTCCAAAATCAAAAAAACCTGCAATTATTAAAAAATTAAAAATTGTAGAAAGCTTTTTAGCAAGTTCTCAAAGTGGAGAAGGAAATCGCCCTGAATGGATGATGATTACATGCTTACCTGTTTTACCACCTGATTTACGCCC
Source organism: Campylobacter sp. 2018MI13 (assembly GCF_018501135.1). NCBI lineage: Bacteria > Pseudomonadati > Campylobacterota > Epsilonproteobacteria > Campylobacterales > Campylobacteraceae > Campylobacter > Campylobacter sp. 2018MI13. The sequence goes on from NZ_JAHCZC010000009.1 coordinate 26,946, forward strand.
ATTAGTGTCTTTAGATGGTGGAAAATTTGCTGTTTCTGATGTGAATGATTTATATCGCCGTGTAATTAACAGAAACTCTCGTTTAAAAAGATTAATTGAACTTGATGCGCCTGAAATTATTATTAGAAACGAAAAAAGAATGCTTCAAGAAGCTGTTGATTCATTGTTTGATAACGCTAGAAAACAAACAGGAGCAGCTAAAGGTGCAAACAAAAGAACTCTAAAATCACTTACTGAAATCATCAAGGGTAAGCAAGGACGCTTTAGACAAAACCTACTTGGAAAGCGTGTTGACTTTTCAGGTCGTAGCGTAATTGTTGTTGGCCCAAAACTTAGAATGGATCAATGTGGCTTACCTAAACAAATGGCTTTAGAATTATTTAAACCACATTTATTAGCTAAACTTGAAGAAAAAGGTTATGCAACTACGGTTAAACAAGCTCATAAAATGATAGGCGAAAAGACTAACGAAGTATGGGAATGTTTAGAAGAAGTAGTAAAAGATCATCCTGTAATGCTAAACCGTGCACCAACTCTACACAAGCTTTCAATTCAAGCTTTCCATCCAGTGCTAGTTGAAGGTAAAGCTATTCAGTTACACCCTTTAGTTTGTGCTGCATTTAACGCTGACTTTGACGGCGACCAAATGGCTGTGCATGTTCCACTTAGCCAAGAAGCAATAGCAGAATGTAAGATATTAATGCTAAGCTCAATGAATATTTTATTACCTGCAAGTGGTAAGGCTATAACAGTTCCATCACAAGATATGGTTTTAGGTATTTATTATCTATCGCTTGAAAAAACAGATGCAAAAGGTGCTAATAAGATTTGCACTGGTGTTGATGAAGTATTAATGGCTATGCAAACAGGCTCACTTGATATTCACGCTACAATCAAATCAGTTGTAAATGGTAAGAGTATTAAAACTACTGCGGGTCGTTTAATTATCAAATCAATTTTACCTGATTTTGTTCCTGAAGAATTATGGAATAAGGTTTTAAAGAAAAAGGATATCGGAGCATTAGTTGATTATGTTTATAAAAATGGTGGCTTAGAAATTAGTGCAAGTTTCCTTGATAATCTTAAGAATTTAGGTTTTGAATACGCTACAAAAGCTGGTATTTCAATTTCTATTGCTGATATTATTGTTCCTGATGAAAAGAGCGATAATATAGAAAATGCAAAAGCAAAAGTAAGAGAAATCCAAAACTCATTTAACCAAGGTCTAATCACTGCTAGTGAGCGTTATAATAAAATTATTGATATTTGGAAAAATACTAATAATGAATTATCAAAAAATATGATTAATTTAATGAAAAACGATAAAGCAGGATTTAACTCAATTTATATGATGGCTGATTCAGGTGCTAGGGGTTCAACGGCTCAAATTTCACAGCTAGCAGCTATGCGTGGTCTTATGGCTAAACCTGATGGTTCTATTATTGAAACACCAATTACTTCAAACTTTAGAGAAGGGCTAAATGTTCTTGAATACTTTATCTCAACTCACGGAGCTAGAAAAGGTCTTGCGGATACTGCGTTAAAGACTGCAAGTGCAGGACACTTAACAAGAAAGCTAATTGATGTTGCTCAAAATGTGAAAATTACTATGAATGATTGTGGAACTCACGAAGGTATAGAAGTTAGTGAAATTACTGCTGATGGTGTTGTAGTTGAAAACTTACACGATAGAATTATAGGTAGGGTTTTAGCTGATGATGTTATTGATCCAATTAGCAATGAAGTATTATTTAATGAAGGCACATTAATTGATGAAGTAAAAGCAAAAAGCATTGTTCAAAGCAATATCAAATCAGTTACAATTAGAACTCCAATTACTTGTAAAGCTAAAAAAGGAATTTGTGCTAAGTGCTACGGAATTAGCCTTGCTGAAAGTAAGTTAGTTAAAACTGGTGAAGCTGTTGGTATTATTTCAGCTCAATCAATCGGTGAGCCAGGAACTCAGCTAACACTTAGAACTTTCCACAGCGGGGGAACTGCTACAACTGATATGCAAGATAGACAAGTAGAAGTTAAAAAAGAAGGTTTCATAAGATTTTATAATGTTCAAACTTATAAAAATAATGAAGGCAAACAAATTATCGCAAATCGTAGAAATGCAAATATCCTTTTAGTTGAGCCTAAGATTAAAGCTCCATTTGATGGAAGTATTTCATATATTAATGCGCACGATGATATAACTATAGTTGTAAAATCAGGTAAAAAAGAGCAAAAATATATTTTAAGAAAACACGATGTTGCAAAAATCAACGAATTAGCTGGTGTTAGTGGAAACTTATTAGGAAAGCTTTATTTACCTTATAAAGAAGGTGATAAAGTTGTTGAAAATGAAAGTATAGTTGAAGTTATTAAAGAAGACTATAACATTCCAAGACGTATTCCTTACGCATCAGAATTATTAATAGAAGATGGAGCACCAGTAGCTCAAGATATTAGAGCAAATGCGGTTGGTAAATTAAACTATTACATTCAAAAAAGCGATGGTTTAGAAAAAATTGAGCTTAAAAAAGGTCATATAGTTAATGAAAAAGGTTTATTTGTAATTATTTCAGATGGAAATGATAGAGAAGCTATTCGCCATTATGTTCCAAGAAAATCTAAAATAGAATTTGGAAGTAATGAAATAATTAAAAACGCTAATGATTTAATAGTTACAGATGCAAGTAATGAAAGCCATATAATAGCTCAATGGGACCCATATAATAACCCTATAATAGCTGAGAGTGATGGTGTTGTAAGCTTTGTAGATATTGAACCAGGCTTTAGTGTTGAAGAGCAAACTGATGAATTAACAGGAAATAGCTCTTTAGTAGTTAATGAATATTTACCTGCTAGTATGAAACCTGCTATTGTGATTACAAAAGATGATGGAAGCACAATCAGATATCAACTAGAATCAAAAACCGTTATTTATGTAAATAATAATGAAAAGGTAAAAGTAGCTCAAATTCTAGCTAAAACTCCAAAGGCAGCAACTAAGTCTAAGGATATTACGGGTGGTCTTCCAAGAGTTACTGAATTATTTGAAGTAAGAAAGGTTAAAAACCCTGCTACATTAGCTGAGATTGATGGAATTGTAAGACTAGGTCAAGCTAGCCGTATGCGTCAAGTTATTACTATAGAAGGTGCTGATGGCAATTTAGTTGAGCATACAATTGACCGCCATAGCCAAATCCAAGTAAGAGATGGTGAGATGGTTCATGCAGGTGAGCGTTTAACTGATGGAACAATTACAAGTAATGATATTTTAAGAATATTAGGTGAGAAAGCATTGCACCATTATTTAATTAGCGAAATTCAGCAAGTTTATAGCGGACAAGGCGTTGCAATTAGTGATAAACATATAGAAATTATTATTTCACAAATGTTAAGACAAGTAACCATTATAGATAGTGGAGATACTAAGTTTATAGTAGGCGATGTAGTAAGTAAGCGTAGATTTGCTGAAGAAAACGAAGCTGTTATGAAATTTGGTGGAAGTCCAGCTATTGCAGAACCACGCTTAACGGGTGTTACTCGTGCGTCAGTTAGCAGTGATAGTATTATCTCGGCTGCTTCGTTCCAAGAAACTACTAAAGTATTAACTGAAGCTAGTGTAACTGGTAAAGTAGATTATTTAGAAGACTTAAAAGAAAACGTTGTTTTAGGTAGAATGATACCTGTTGGAACGGGACTCTATTCAAGAGCAAAATTACAAATTCATAAAAACGACTAATTGTAAGGGGGATATAATCCCCTTATTTATTATTAATATCACAATACATTTTCTAATTACAATATTTAAATAAATATGAATATTTTAAATAGCTATAATTTTTAACTACATTTTTTAGCTTTCAAATCTTGTTTTAAATTCTTTAAAATTAGTAGAATTTAAATAAATGCTTTAGATATTTTTATTGATATTTTTCATATTATATATTTTAATTTAAAGGTATTTAAAAAATACAATGATTTTAAAATATAAAAATAGTATTATTTTAAAATATTATAAAAAGTGGGGTAAAAATGGCTTTTGAAAATGTAGTAATCACAAAAGAACTTGATGAAAAATATAAATTATCTAAAATCTTTAACATTTACAATAGAAGGTATAAAACTATTCCAGAAAGAAAAAAGTTTTTATTTGATAGTGATAAAGAGTGTTTTTTGCTTGAATGCTATCATTATGAAGACCCAGAGTTTGATCATGCTTATCTTAGCAAGGCTGTGTATATTATGTGGTATCAAAATACCTTTATAGAGCTTGTGATAGATTATAATTTGCACGAGATGATTGGAAACGAGATGTATGATTATATCTATGAGATTTTAGACATAAAAGTGCTTGATTCTACTATTAAAGATAACAAAGAAGGCTTTAATGTAATAGGGTATGATTATATATGTAGAGTTTTAGACATTAAAGATAAATCACCGCTTAGCAAAGATGAAATCTTTAGCGTAGTAAAAGATGCTTTGTTAGCTTGTAAAGGCTATGGAAGAAAAGTATATGTTTTAGATGAGATAACTAAACAAAAGTTAGAACAAACAAAACTATCATTAGATGAGGCAAACGAGATTTTGGATATTGCTGATGATACAGGGTATTTTGATTATATAGCAAAGCATTTAGATTTAAGATATCTTGGAGTTTTTAATAAATACACCGTTTTTTGCGAAGGGGTAAATGATATAAAAGATACAAGAAGTATTGATAAAACTATTGCTTTAAAGTTTTTGGATATTGATACAAATACAAGCTTGAAAAACGCTTTTATAAGGGTTTTTGATATAGACGAGCAAAGCTTGTTAAAAACCTTAAAAAGCGATATGTTTAAGTGTGTTGATATTTATAATATATTTAGCTCTCGCTTAAACAAAGAATTACATGATACAAAAGAATACAAAGCTTATGTGGAATTTGAAATTATGTATAAGACTCTTTTAAAGCGTTTTGCACGAGAGACATCAGGTGCGGTGCGTGTGATAGTAAGCGATAATCCTAGTCATAGTTTTGTTCATGCTACTTGTAAAGAGATTATGAAAAATGAAAATATAACTATGATAAATGATATACCAAAGAAGTTTTATCATGATTGTGCATGGTATTATGAGGATTTGCTTGATGCTTTTAGACGCGAGAAGGAATTTTTCAAAGAACATGTAAAAGAAACAGAACTACTTCTAAAACAATTGTCAATATATAAAAAATACGGCGTGCGTGGTTTTAATATTTTTAGATTTTTTTATAAATACTATGATAAAGCTTTTAGATTTTTTAACAAATACTACAATCCTTTTATGAAAGTTGTTATATTTGGTTTGCAGTTAGCTTGTGTTTATTTTGTTATTAGATTAGTTATTGTTTTGCTTAAGATTTTTGATTTGATTTAGTGTGATAAAGAATGTATTATTACTAAATTAACTTTATTTTAAAGGTAGGATATGAATGAGTTTTTAATATATCTAACATATTTTTTAGATAATTTACATGGTTTAGCTAGTGGAATTATTAGTATTTTAATTCCTATAGATTATGTGCCATTTTTTATTACCTATCCTACGCTTTTTACCCTTACATTTTTTATAGGATTAAAGCTCTATCCTAGATTTATAATAGCTTTATATATTTTATTTTTTTATTTGGTTATAAGAGTTGGGCTTATTGATAGAGATATCGGTGGGGGATTTGTAGTTTTACAACTATTACTACCAATTGTATTTTCACTATTAATTTGGTGGTTTTATAAGTTAATAATGAAACAAAATCAAAAATTTATTAAAGTTATCTTTTATTTTTTCTCATTTTTAATGATTGCTTTTCACGGAATATTATTAATAAGTCATTTTAATTTACAGCAAATTCCAAGACACGAAGTAACAGAACTTAAAAAACCAAATACCTTATTATTAAGCACAATTGAAAAGCAAAACTATACGATAGATGGAAAATTTTTTAAAAGCGTAAAATTGATAGTTGATAAAGAAGTGCAATTATATGAAAATTATAAAAAATATGAAAAACGCTTTGAAGAAGAAGCTTCAAAATTACCAACTAGACTTAGTAAAGATAAGCTAATAAATTATGATATTTATGGTTATTTTGTGCCTTGTAACTATGCAAAATCATATATGTCTTTTAGAGAGCTAAAAATCCCAGAGCATCCTGATTTTGATAGAATTTATGATTCTTTTGCTAGGTTATTTATTGATAACTATTATCTTAGTTTAGACAATTATATAAGTGATTGCTCTAATGATGTTTATCAAAATTATTTAAATAAATTAAAAGGAGAATTAAAATGAGTTGTAGTTTAGAATACACATTTTTATTTTTAATATAATTATTTGAATTAATTTTTCATAATTAAATATATTAAACAAA